>NZ_JBFODN010000023.1:0-17596 GCF_040908345.1 Aeromonas sp. R3-1 | reverse complement strand
AAAACGGCTCCATCAAGGAGCCGTTTTCAATGGATTGCGCAGTGCCGATTACTCGACGGTCGCTTCCACACTGGTGAAGTACTCGATCTTGGCGGCTTTGCGCAGCTCGTCGATCAGAGACTTGTAATCCACCTGGGCTTTGCCCTGACCCAGCTGAGCTTGCAGCATGGCGGCCATACCGGATGCAGCGGCAGGGACGTTGACCTTGTCCAGCGCAACCACAACGCGGTCACCATTGGTCTCGGCAACCAGAGCCACGCTCGGCTTGCCGTCGATCGAATGGGGCAGCGTGAACGCCTGGGCAATCAGGTTCTGATCCAGCTCGCGATCGAAGCGGGCAACCCCTTTGTGGGTCTCCACTTTCAGACCGAGTGTAGTCAGATCGGCGGTGATGCTCTCACCGACTTTCAGCTTGTCCAGCAGGCCCTGGGCCTTACCGCGGGCCACTTCGCTAGCCTTGTCATGCTTGATGGCGGCAATCACCTGCTCTTTCACCTCGGCCAGCGGCTTGACCGCTTTGGGCTTGTGACCAGTGATGTGCAGCACCAGCGCCTTGCCGTCAGCCAGCTCGATCACGTCGGAGTTGGTGTTGTCATCGCGCAACTGTTCGGAGAACGCCACGGAGAGCACCTTGGGATCGTTCAGAGGAGCCGGAGCAGTCGCCTGGGTGAAGAAATCGGAAGATTGAACCTTCATCCCCATGGCATCAGCGGTCAGATCCAGCGAGTCCGGGTTTTCGAAGCTGTTGTCAGCCATCTTCTGCTGCTCGGCGAAGAACTTCTCCTTGGCCTTGTCAGCTTGCAGACGAGTGATGGTCTCTTCTTTCACATCGGCAAACGGCTTGGTCTGGGCTGCTTCAACCCCCAGCAGCTTGATGATGTGGAAACCGAACGGGCTCTTCACCACGCCGGAGAGATCGCCAGCCTTGTTCAGAGCGAACGCGGCTTTCTCGAAGGCCGGATCCATCACCCCTTTCTCGAACCAGTCCAGCTCGCCGCCTTTTTTGGCAGAGAAGGTATCGGAAGAGTCAGCCTTGGCCAGCGCAGCGAAATCATCGCCCGCCTTGGCTTTGGCCAGCACAGCTTCTGCTTTCTGCTCGGCCGCTTTCTCATCCTTGCCAAACGGGATAAGGATATGAGCCACGTGGCGACGCTCGGCACGCTGGAACAGATCCTGGTGCTGATCGTAGTAATCCTGGGCATCCTGCTCGGTGACCTTGATATCCTTGGCGAGGTTAGCGGCGTCCAGCAGCAGATAGTCAACCTTGACCTGCTCGTCGTTCATGAAACGGGCGCCATTGGTCTTGTAGTACTGCTCGAGCTCGTTGTCGGAGACCTGAACGTCAGCCATGTAGTTGGCAGCAGCCAGACGCACCAGACGCAGATCGCGAGTCTGGTTGTAGAGCTTGTCGAGCTGCTCCGCTTCGCCCTTGAGGGAGAATTCGGTGCCCAGCAGGGCGCTCATCAGCTGTTGACGCACCATGTCCTGACGCAGGGAGTCACGGAACATTTCAGGAGTCATGCCGGCACGACGGATCAGTTGCAGATAGCGGTCATTGTTGAACTTGCCGTTCTCGGCAAACTCCGGCATGGCCACGATGGCTTGCTTGATCTGTTCGTCACTGATACGCAGACCCAGTTCACGGGCCTTGCTGTCCAGCAGCGCCTGATCGATCAGGCGATCCAGCACACCGCGACGGAACTGTTTCATGTAATCGGGGTTCGCGGCCAGCTGGCTGAATGCCTCTCCCATCTGGGATTCCATGCGGGCGCGCTCGTTACGGTAGGCATTTTCCAGTGCCGCAGCACTGATCTCGGTGCCATTGACGGTGGCGGGGGCGGTACGGGCCGGGCCGTTCAGGTAACTACCTACACCAGCCAAGGCAAAGGAGAGGATGATCAGGCCCAAGATAACCTTGGCTACCTTGCCCTGCGCCCCTTCGCGTAGTTTATCCAACATCATGTTTGTACTTATGCTCCCGAACTCGATGGGCGTAAACAATAAAAAGGCGCACCGATTGCGATGCGCCTTGGTCAATCAGTATGAGAGAAGACTCTCTAACTTGTCTGGTCTGCGACCAAGGACGGTAGCCGACGGATATCAGCGACCGACTTAGTTAACAGCGTCTTTCAGGGCCTTACCGGCTTTGAAGGCAGGAACTTTACCAGCAGCGATTTCGATGGTCGCGCCAGTCTGCGGGTTACGGCCTGAACGGGCAGCACGCTCGCGTACAGCGAAAGTACCGAAACCAACCAGAGCAACCTGGTCACCCTCTTTCAGCGCTTCACCAACAGCATCAATGAAGGCATCCAACGCACGGCCAGCGGCAGCTTTGGAGATATCGGCACCGTCTGCAATCTTGTCAATCAGTTGAGATTTATTCACTCTTATATTCCCCTTTTATCAAACACCGCTGCGGCGCTGATTTCCCTGGCCACAACAAGTGGAGGTTTTATAGCAAGCCTCCTGATCAGTTGCAAGTGACAATCTGGCGCAAACCCGCGCCACACAACGCATTGCGACTCATCACGAGTACCCGATCGGTGGTCAAGGCTACTTCCGTTATCGGGCGCATGCAAGCCTTAACCACCCGCCGAATGCGCCAAATTTGCGGCGCATCAACATTTACACGACAGAAACGCGCTCAAACCCCTGTGGATTGTCCTGCAACGCCAATTCCAGCACCTCGTCAATCCAGCGAACCGGATAAATTTCAAGGTCTTGTTTGACGTTTGCCGGGATCTCCTCAAGGTCACGCTCGTTCTCTTTCGGAATAAGCACTCGCTTGATGCCGCCACGATGGGCTGCCAGCAACTTCTCCTTGAGACCACCGATGGGCAGCACTTCGCCGCGCAAGGTGATCTCCCCTGTCATCGCCACATCAGCACGAACCGGATTACCGGTCAAGCTGGAGACCAGGGCGGTACACATGGCGATACCGGCGCTCGGGCCATCTTTCGGGGTTGCCCCTTCCGGTACGTGCACGTGGATATCGCGCTTCTCGTAGAAGTCGGCGTTGATGCGCAGCTTCTCGGCACGGGCCCGTACGACCGTCATGGCCGCCTGGATGGACTCCTGCATCACGTCACCGAGGGAACCGGTATAAGTGAGCTTGCCCTTGCCCGGCATGTTGGTGGTCTCGATGGTGAGCAGATCGCCCCCCACTTCGGTCCACGCCAGACCACACACCTGACCCACCTGGTTCTGGTCGGTGGCCTTGCCGTAATCGAAACGCTGCACCCCGAGGAACTCCTTGAGGTTCTCCTGATTGACCTGAACATGCTTGATGCTCTTGTCCAGCAGGATACGCTTGACCGCCTTGCGACAAATCTTGGAGATCTCGCGCTCCAAACTCCGCACCCCCGCCTCGCGGGTGTAGTAGCGGATCACTCCGACCAGGGCAGAATCTTCGATGGTGATCTCGGACTCTTTCAGGCCGTTGCGCTGGATCTGCTTGGCAACCAGATGCTGCTTGGCAATGTTGAGCTTCTCATCTTCGGTGTAACCGGAGAGGCGGATCACTTCCATCCGGTCCAGCAAGGGACCCGGGATGTTCATGGAGTTGGAGGTAGCCACGAACATGACGTCCGACAGGTCATAATCCACTTCCAGATAGTGATCGTTGAAGCTGTTGTTCTGTTCCGGATCCAGCACTTCCAGCAAGGCGGATGCGGGATCGCCACGCATGTCCGAGCTCATCTTGTCGATCTCGTCGAGCAGGAACAGCGGGTTCTTCACGCCGACTTTCGCCATCTTCTGGATGAGCTTGCCGGGCATGGAACCGATATAGGTACGGCGGTGACCGCGGATCTCCGCTTCGTCACGCACCCCACCGAGGGCCATCCGCACATATTTGCGGCCTGTCGCCTTGGCGATGGATTGGCCCAGCGAGGTCTTGCCTACACCGGGAGGCCCAACCAGACAGAGGATAGGGCCCTTGAGCTTGTTCACCCGTGCCTGTACCGCCAGATATTCGAGGATGCGATCCTTGACCTTCTCGAGGCCATAGTGATCGGCATCCAGCACCTCTTGCGCCTTGCCAAGGTCTTTCTTGACCTTGGAGCGCGCCTTCCACGGCACCTGTACCATCCAGTCCACATAGCTGCGAACCACGGTAGCCTCGGCGGACATGGGAGACATCATCTTCAGCTTGGCAAGCTCGGCCTGGGCCTTTTCACGGGCATCTTCCGGCATGCCAGCCTCTTCAATCTTGCGATTGAGGGCTTCAAACTCATCCGGGCTATCTTCCAGCTCACCCAGCTCTTTCTGGATGGCCTTCATCTGCTCGTTGAGGTAATACTCGCGCTGGCTCTTTTCCATCTGCTTCTTGACGCGAGTACGGATGCGCTTCTCGACCTGCAGCAGGTCAATTTCGGACTCCATCATCGCCATCAGGAATTCGATGCGCTCGGAAACCGAGACGATCTCCAGCACCTTCTGCTTGTCTTCCAGCTTGAGCGGCATGTGGGCCGCCATGGTATCTGCCAGACGCGCAGCATCGTCGATCGCCGAGATCGAGGTCAGTACCTCGGGCGGGATCTTCTTGTTGAGCTTGATATAGCCTTCAAACTGGCCGATGGCGGAGCGAACCAGCACTTCCTGATCCTTCTCCTCAATGGCTTGGGAGGGGATGTACTGGGCCTCGCAGACAAAGAAATCCTTGTCGTCGATCATCCGCTCCAGGCGGGCACGCTGTCCCCCCTCTACCAGCACCTTGACGGTGCCGTCCGGCAGCTTGAGCATCTGCAGAATATTGGCCACTGTCCCGACGGTGAAGATCTCCTCCACCGTTGGCTCATCGGTTGACGCATCCTTCTGGGCCACCAGCAGAACTTTCTTGTCCTGCTCCATGGCCGCTTCCAGACAGCGAATGGATTTTTCCCGCCCCACAAAGAGTGGAATGACCATGTGGGGATAAACCACCACGTCACGAAGAGGCAGGACGGGAATCTCGATGCGTTCTGAACGCTCTAGGTTCATATATGTCCTCTCGGCTTGTTATACCGTTGGCAAAGCGCTTGGCTGAGTATATGGGGGCGCAGAGATGAGATTCAATCGCCGAAACCGTAAAAAGCATGAAAGGGGCAAAAAGCCCCTTCCATTCGATTAAAAATCAGACATTTACTCTGATGCAGCAGCCTGGGTTTCGGGATTTTCGTAAATCATCAAGGGCGCGGAGTCCCCTTTGATCACGGTCTCGTCGATCACCACCTTGCTGACCCCTTCCAGAGAAGGCAGGTCATACATGGTATCCAGCAGCACGGCTTCCACGATGGAACGCAGACCACGAGCACCGGTTTTACGCTCCATCGCCTTGCGGGCAATGGCGTTGAGTGCGTCGTCACGGAACTCCAGCTCAACACCTTCCAGATCGAACAACGCCGCATACTGTTTGGTCAGCGCGTTTTTCGGCTCTTTCAGGATCTGGATAAGCGCAGACTCGTCCAGCTCGGTCAGAGTCGCGACCACCGGCAGACGGCCGATGAACTCGGGGATGAGACCATACTTGATCAGATCTTCCGGCTCTACCTTGGCGAAGGTCTCGCTCAGGGTGGCCTTGGCATCCTTGGATTTAACCTCGGCACCAAAACCGATACCGGTTCCCTTCACTGAACGCTGCTCGATCACCTTGTCCAGACCGGCAAAGGCACCGCCACAGATGAAGAGGATCTTGGAGGTATCAACCTGCAAGAACTCCTGCTGCGGATGCTTGCGACCACCTTGCGGCGGCACGGAAGCGATGGTCCCTTCGATCAGCTTGAGCAGTGCCTGCTGCACCCCTTCCCCGGACACGTCGCGGGTGATGGAGGGGTTGTCCGACTTGCGGGAGATCTTGTCGATCTCGTCGATGTAGACGATGCCACGCTGGGCCTTCTCTACGTCGTAGTCGCACTTTTGCAGCAGCTTCTGGATGATGTTCTCCACGTCCTCGCCCACATAACCGGCTTCGGTCAGGGTGGTCGCATCGGCCATGGTGAACGGCACATCCAGCAGACGAGCCAGAGTCTCGGCCAGCAGGGTTTTACCGCTACCGGTCGGGCCAATCAGCAGAATGTTGGATTTGCCCAGCTCCACACCACTGTTTTCGCCGCTGTTGCGCAGACGCTTGTAGTGGTTATAGACGGCAACGGCCAACACCTTCTTGGCATACTCCTGCCCGATCACATAGTCATCGAGATGAGCGCGGATCTGATGAGGGGTCGGCAGCTCGTTACCATCGCGCTTGGGAGAGATCTCGCGGATCTCTTCGCGGATGATGTCGTTGCACAGCTCGACACACTCATCACATATGTAGACGGAAGGGCCAGCGATCAGCTTGCGCACTTCATGCTGGCTTTTGCCGCAAAAAGAGCAGTAGAGCAGCTTATCACCCTCACCCTTGCGTTTCTCTGTCATTCAGCAACCTCGTTTTATCAATAGAGGATGGATCGGCCTGTTGAGTTTACAACAGACCGGGACACCCTGCTCAGCTACGCTGGCTCAGGACACCGTCAACCAGACCATAGGCCACGGCCTGCTCGGCGGACATGAAGTTGTCACGATCGGTGTCACGCTCGATGGTAGCCATGTCCTGACCGGTGTGGAACGCCAGGCGCTCGTTCAGGGTATTTTTGATCTTCAGGATCTCCTGGGCATGGATCTGGATATCAGATGCCTGCCCCTGGAAGCCACCCAGCGGCTGGTGGATCATCACGCGGGCATTAGGCAGGCAGAAACGCTTGCCCTTGGCACCGCCAGCCAGCAGGAAGGCACCCATGGAGCAGGCCTGCCCCATGCAGACGGTGCTGACATCCGGCTTGATGAACTGCATGGTGTCATAGATGGACATGCCCGCAGTCACCGAACCACCCGGTGAGTTGATGTAGATATAGATGTCCTTGTCCGGATTCTCGGACTCGAGGAACAGCAGCTGGGCAACCACCAGATTGGCCATGTGATCTTCAACCTGACCAGTCAGGAAGATCACCCGCTCTTTCAGCAGACGGGAGTAAATATCGTAGGAACGTTCACCCTTGGCAGTCTGTTCGACCACGATGGGGACCAGCGCATTGCTGGGAGAATCGGTCATATCGTTATAGTTCTTGTACATAAGGCATTGTCCCTAAAATAAAATGGCCCGAGTGGAGATCACACGAGCCATTATACTTAACAGTCTTGACCTTAAGTCAAATGTTCTTAGGCAGCGGCGCCAGACTTGTTGATCACTTCGTCAAAGGCAACTTCTTTTTCGGTCACTTGCGCTTTGGACAGGATCAGGTCGATGGCTTGATCTTCTACTGCCAGGTTACGAACGCCGTTCAGCATCTGTTCGTTCTTCTGGTAGTACTCGATCACTTCCTTCGGATCTTCGTAGGCAGTCGCCATGGACTCGATGATGCTGTTTACACGGGCATCGTCAGCCTTGATCTCGTTGGTACGGATCACGTCACCCAGCAGCAGGCCTACGCGTACACGACGCTCGGCTTGAGCCTGGAACAGTTCAGCCGGCAGCTCGGGAGCGTTGCCGCCCTGGAAGCCACCGAAACGCTGCAGAGCCTGCTGACGCAGTGCGTCGATCTCTTGAGCAACGGCAGCTTTCGGCAGGTCGATTTGGTTGGCTTCAACCAGACCGTTCAGAACCTGCTCTTTCACGCTGTTTTTCAGGGCTTGAGCCAGTTCGCGCTCCATGTTCTTGCGCACTTCGGCTTTCAGCTCTTCAACAGAACCGCTTTCGATACCGAAACGCTTCACGAACTCTTCGGTCAGCTCAGGCAGGATCTGCTCTTCAACCTTGATCAGCTTGGAAGCGAACTTGGCATCTTTGCCTTTCAGGTTTTCAGCGTGGTAGTCAGCCGGGAAGGTCACTTCGATGGTGAACTCGTCGCCTGCTTTCTTGCCCAGGATGGCGTCTTCAAAGCCCGGGATCATGCGGCCAGCGCCCAGCACCAGGTTGAAGCCTTCAGCTTTGCCGCCGTCGAACTCTTCACCGTCGATGGAACCGACGAAGTCCATGGTCACACGCATGCCATTGGCAGCGGCAACATCGGCATCAGCCCAGGTAGCGTGCTGCTTGCGCAGGGTGTCGATCATGTTGGCCAGATCTTCATCCTTCACGGTCGCAACCGGCTTCTCGACCTTGATGGTCTCGAGACCTGCAACTTCAAACTCCGGATACACTTCGAAAGTGGCGGTGAATTCGAAATCCTGACCTTCTTTGATCTCTTTCGGATCCATGGTCGGGGCACCGGCCGGGCTCAGTTTGTTTTCGATGATGGCTTTGATGAAGTTGCTCTGCATCATTTCATCAGCAACGCGGGCGTGAGCCATGGCACCGAACATCTTCTTGATGATGGCAACCGGAGCCTTGCCAGGACGGAAACCGTCGATGCGACGAGTTTTGGCCAGGCCATTCAATTCTTTACGCACAGCGGCGTCTACGGTAGCGGCCGGTACAGTGATGGTAAGACGGCGTTCCAGACCCTGGGTTGTCTCTACAGAAACTTGCATTCTTCTACCTCGTTCAACTCAGCACTGTGTGCTGACCCTTTATTGCCCCTGGGCAAAGCCCGGAGTCTTCCTGTTTATAAAGACAACGATATGTCTTTGTGATGAGAAAATATGACGCGGCATTATAGCGGCGCACTTTGGTCGAGTCGAGCCACACATCCCCCACATTGAGCGGCGTGCAAGCACAATTCGTGCAAAACTGCCCTTTATATGGGGAGAGAGGTGCCAGACTTCAACTATCCGATGGCAATAATTTTGCGTTTGCTCACCTTTTTTCATCCGAATGCCGCTTTATTGCACATCTTTCACCGAAAAACAGCCCGCCGTTGCGGGCGGCGACTCAATTTGACCAGCCAAATAGCGATTGAACCAATCAACCATTGCGTCCCTACCCCTCCCTCGTTATGGTGACAACCAAATTGATGATCTGGAGTCACTCACATGGCCTTTTTCCGCTTCTTGTTCAATCTGCTCTGGTTTGTACTGGGAGGTGTCTTTATGGGCCTGGCCTGGTGGCTGGCCGGTCTTGTCTGCTTTATCTCGCTGGTCGGCATCCCCTGGGGACGTGCCTGCTTCGTGATCGGCACCTTTACCTTCTTCCCGTTTGGCAAGCAGGCGGTCAATCGCAAGACCATGACCGGCCAGAGCGATATCGGCACCGGCACTCTGGGGCTGATTGGCAACATCCTCTGGTTCGTGCTGATCGGTGTCTGGCTGGCCATCGGCCACATCGCTTCCGCGCTGGCCTGCTTCGTGACCATTATCGGTATCCCGTTCGGTATCCAGCACCTCAAGCTGGCGCTGATCAGCCTGGCGCCCATTGGCCAGATGATTGTGACCAATCAGGAGGCGGAATCGGGCCGCTATATCCGCTAACAGCGGGAAATGCGCGGGCAGACGCTGCCCTGCAACGAAAAAAAGGGCAGACTAGGGTCTGCCCTTTTCTATTCTCTTTCGTTGAGGTCATCATGTTACCCAGCCACTTTTTCGCCAATCTCGCCCGCATGAAACTCATCTACCGCTGGCCCCTGATGCGCAACATCCAGCCGGAAAACATTGCCGAACACAGCCTGCAGGTCGCCATGGTGGCCCATGCCCTCGGCATCATCAAAAACCGGCTGTTTGGCGGCAGCGTGAATGCCGACCGCGCCGCCGTGATGGCCCTCTACCACGACAGCAGTGAAGTGCTGACCGGCGATCTGCCTACCCCGGTCAAATACTTCAACCCCGAAATTGCCCGCGAGTACAAGAAGATAGAACTGGCCGCCGAACAGCGTCTGCTTGACATGCTGCCGCCAGAACTGATCGATGACTTTCGCCCCCTGCTCGATTCGGCAGCCCAGGATGACGAGCTGGCCAGACTGGTCAAGGATGCCGACACCCTCTGCGCCTATACCAAGTGTCTGGAGGAGATCAACGCGGGCAACCGGGAGTTCGAACCGGCTCGCAAGCGCCTTGAAGCCATGCTGGCAGCCCGGATGAGCGAGGAGATGCGCTACTTTATCGACACCTTTGTGGCCAGCTTCTCTCTGCCGCTCGATGAGCTTAACGCTCACTAAGCCAGTCCACGCGACCTGAAAACAGAAGGGCCCGCCGGTTTTCACCGACGGGCCCTTCGTTATTTATGGCGCATTAGATGCAGCGCATCAGTGACCCAGCTCGCGGGAGGGTACCAGACCGCTCGCCCGCCAGGCGGGATAGAGGGTCGCCACCAGGCTCATCAGGATGGCGGCGCCCGTCACGATGAGCAGATCTTGCATATGCAACTCGGTCGGCAAAAAGTCGATAAAGTAGATATCCGGATTGAGGAAGCGGTGACCGATGAGCTTTTCGACAACGCTCAGGATCTGGGTCAGCTTGCTCGAAAGCAGCCCGCCCAGCAGGGCGCCGAGCAGGGCACCAGCCACGCCGTTGACCATCCCCTGAATGACGAAGGTGAGCCGGATCTGGCCGGGGCTCGCCCCCATGGTCTTCAGGATGGCGATCTCGCTGCGCTTCTCGTTCACCGCCATCACCAGAGTGGAGACGATGTTGAAACAGGCGACGGCCACCACCATCAGCATCACCACATACATGACGGTACGCACCATCTGGATGTCCTGATAGAGGTAGCCCTGGCTGTTCATCCAGCTGCGGATATAGACGTGATGAGGGAACTGCTGCGCGGCGGCTACGGTGATGGATTGCGCCTTGAGCACATCGCTCACCCGCAGGCTGAAGCCCTCCACATCGCTGCCCATGCCGGTGATCGCTTGCGCATCGGCCAGATGCATAAAGCCGAGCAGACCGTCGAGCTGACCACCGATCTCCAGCAGCCCCACCACGGTCAGGGCTTCGCGCCGAGGATTCTTGATCCCCGCCTGATCACCCCCTTGCGGCAACAGCAGGGCAACCGAATCCCCCACCTTGACCCCCAGCTTGTCGGCGATGGTCTTGCCAAGGATCACCCCACGTTCACCCGGTTGCAGCTCACGCAGACCACGGCCCGTCATGTATTTGCCTGCATCCGACAGATTGGCTTCCAGATCGGGCAGCACGGCACGCAGTTGCACCCCCTTGAGGGCAGAGCCATGCTCCAGCAGGCCATTGAGGCGAATGACCGGCGCTGCCGCCTCAACGCCCGGCTGGGCCAGCAGGTAGTCGCGCAGACGTGGCCAATCCGGCAGCGGCCGCTTGACGGCGTCCAGCTCACCTTGCGGCACGACCGAGAGCACCCGATCTTTAAGCTCCCGCTCGAAACCGTTCATGGCGGAGAGGCCCAGGATCAACGCCATCACGCCGAGGGCAATACCGATCAGGGAAGAGGCAGAAATAAAGGCGATAAACCCGTTGCGACGGCGGGAGCGGCTGTAACGCAGGCCCAGAAAGAGGGGCAGCGGTTTGAACATCAGGCAACCTCCGCCATCACGCCGCTCACCAGGGTCACCCGGCGATGGAGCTTGGCCGCGAGGCTCAAGTCGTGAGTCACTACCACAAACGCAGTGCCCAGTTCACGATTCAGTTCACACAGCAGTTCGTACACCGCGGTGGCACTGGCGTGATCCAGATTGCCGGTCGGTTCATCCGCCAGCACCAGACTCGGTTCGTTGACCAGTGCTCGGGCGATCGCCACCCGCTGACGTTCGCCACCGGAGAGCTCGGAGGGACGGTGGTTCAAGCGATGGGAGAGCCCTACCCTACCCAACATTTTGGTCGCCTTTTCGGTGGCAATCGCCACCGACTCACCGGCGATCAGCAGCGGCATGGCCGCATTTTCCAGCGCACTGAACTCGGAGAGCAGGTGGTGGAACTGGTAGACAAAGCCCAGCTCGCGGTTGCGAAAGCGAGCCTGGGTACGGCTGTCCCAATGGTGGATATCCTCCCCCTTGAACAGCACGGCGCCGCTGGAGGGGTTGTCGAGGGCCCCCATCAGATGCAGCAGAGTGGTCTTGCCGGAGCCCGAGCTCCCCACCACCGCCAGCATTTCACCGGGCGCGACACAGAGATCGATCCCCTTGAGCACCTGAGTCTCCAGCTCCCCCTCTTTATAGACATGATTAAGCGCCTGGCAGCGCAGCAGAGGTTCACGGGATACGGCTTCATTCATAACAGGGGCTCCACTTGCCTCGGTAACAACGCTGGCACCCGCAACTACGGGGGCACCAGTCACAACAGAAGATGCATTATTCACGGCATTACTCATAACGCAGCGCCTCGGCCGGTTTCACCCGCGCAGCGCGGGCCGCCGGATAGAGGGTGGCACTGAAGCTCAGCAGCACGGCGCCCAGCAAGATGGTGATGACCTGAGCCGGCTCGACAATCACCGGCAGGCCACTGCCGCCCGCCGCCATATAGAGGTTGAGCCCCACTGCATTGAGCAGAGGGTTGAGACCCAAAGAGAGCGCAAGGCCAGCCAGCCCGCCAAACAGGGCACCAATCACCCCGCTGGAGGCACCAAGCACCATGAAGATTTTGACGATCCCCGATTCACTCATACCCATGGTGCGCAGGATGGCCACTTCGCCCTCCTTGTCCGTCACCACCATCACCAGCGCGGAGAGGATGTTGAAGGTAGCGACGGCGATGATCAGCACCAGCATCAGCCCCATCATCCGTTTTTCCATGGCGACCGCCTGGAACAGCTCGCCCCGCTCGCGGCGCCAATCCTGCCACAGCAGCCCATCCGGCAACGGTGTCTTGATCACCTCGTCAGCGGCAAAGGGATCATCGAGCCAGAGGCGAATGCCACCGACGGTTTCTGGCGGCAGGCGCAGCAGCCGCTGGGCATCCCCCAGGGCGATCAGCGCAATCTGGTTATCCACATCGGCGCCGACCCCGAAGATGCCGGAGACGGTAAAGAGGCGCTGGGCCGGTACCCGGCCAAACGGGGTGAAGCGGGTCCCTTCGGTCAGGATCAAACGAACCTGATCGCCGATGGAGACATTGAGGCGACGAGCCACCCCCTGCCCCAGCACGATGCGGTAGTGGCCGGCCTGCAGGGTATCGAGGCGTCCCCCCAGCATCTGGCTATGGAGGATGTCATCCTTGGGCCACTTTGCAGGGTCGATCCCCTGCACACTCACCCCGGTCAGCTGGCCGGGACTTTGCAGCATCCCTTCGCTGTCGAGCATGGGGGCCGAGGCGACCACATGGGGTAATTTGGCCAGATCCGGCAAGCCTTGCGGGTCGGCATCAATGCGGCCAGCCTGATTGGTCACCACCACATGGGGGATCACCCCGAGGATGCGCCCTTTGAGCTGCCCTTCGAAACCGTTCATCACCGAAATGACCACCATCAGGGCGGCGACCCCGATGGCGATGCCAAAGGTAGAGAACAGGGAGATAAATGAGACGAAGCGATTGCTGCGCTTCGAGCCTGCATAACGCAGGCCGATGGCCAGCGAAAGGGGCTGAAAAAGTCCGGTCTTCAAGGATATGTACGTTGCCAACAAAATAAGATACCGGATAATAAAGGGAAACCGTCCATGACAACAAGGGATAGCCTCCATGCAGGAACAGTTCTTCAGCGTCACTCATGCCACGCCGGTCAATGTGATCCCCATGCCGGCCGACTTCCACCTCCCCTCGCTGGAGGAGCTGGACGCTGAGCTGCCGGAGCCCTTTCGGATCTCTTCGGCCATTACCTCCATCGATCTGGTGACTACTCGCCTGCTGCGCAACCAGAACGAGTCGATGCACGATCTGATCGAGATCGTCAATCAGCAGTCCCGCAAGATCGACATGATCATGGGCTATGTGCTCTCCCTGCAGGACCATCCGGAGCAACGCTTCCACACCCTGCGCTTCGGGGCTGGCCAGCTCACTTACCTGCACCCCTATCATGATCACGGGGATGCGCCGCACCTGCACCAGATCGTCCGCCTCAAGATCTTCCTGCGGGAAGAGGCGGCCGCCATCTACTGCTATGGCCAGGTCAAACAGCTCGACGGCGGTGAACATGGTACCCATGTGCAGCTCGACTATGTGCGGATCCGCGAAGATGACCGTGAACTACTGGTTCGTGCCAGCCTCCACGTGCAATCCAAACAGCTCAAACTGCGTGCCCAAGAGCGCCAACAACGTTAAAAGAATCGAACGATGCCAATGACACTCCCCGCCTTGCCCGCCAAAGCGGGCCAAAAGATCACGCTCGGCCAACTGGTCGGCAGCAGCCTCTCGCTCATAGCCGCTCGCCTCATTACACAAAACAAGGGGCCCGTGCTGCTGCTCACCGCAGACACCCCGAGTGCTCTGCGCCTCGAGCAGGAACTCCAATACCTGCTGGCCGACAAGGGCTGCCCGGTACTGCTGTTCCCGGATTGGGAAACGCTGCCTTACGACACCTTCTCCCCCCATCAGGACATCATCTCCCAGCGACTCGAGACCCTCTACAAGCTGCCGCAGATGAGCAGTGGCGTACTGATTGTCCCCGTCTCGACCCTGATGCTGCGTTGTGCACCGCGTGCCTATCTCGACAAATACAGCCTGATGGTGAAAAGCGGCCAGCGTCTCAACCTGCAACAGCTGCGCGGGCGCCTCGCCGAAGCGGGTTACGTGGCGGTGGATCAGGTGCTGGAGCACGGCGAGTTTGCCGCCCGCGGCTCCCTGCTCGATCTCTTTCCCATGGGCAGCAGCAGCCCCTATCGCATCGACTTCTTCGACGATGAAGTGGACTCCATCCGTCCATTCGATCCGGAAACCCAACGCTCCAGCGAGCCGGTCAAGAGCGTCAGCCTGCTGCCTGCCCGGGAGTTTCCGACCGATGAGGGGGCCATCGAGCTGTTTCGCGGCCACTATCGCGAGCAGTTCGAGATCTCCCGCGCCGAGGGCTCCGTCTATCAGGAGGTGAGCAAGGGGCGCTGGCCTGCCGGCATCGAGTATTATCTGCCGCTCTTCTTCGACCAGACTGCCTGCCTGTTTGACTACCTGCCGGCAGAGACCCTGCTGCTCACCGTGGGGGATATCTATCCCGCCGCCCAGCGCTTCTGGAACGACATCGAGCAACGCTACGAGGACAGGCGCTGGGACAATACCCGTCCCCTGCTCCCCCCGGCCCAGCTCTACCTGCCGGTGGAGCAGCTCTTTGCCGCCCTTGGTAACTACGGCGCCGTCAGGTTGCAGGAGGGGCCGACGGCCGGCGATGCGGGGCAACACGATATGCCGGCCAACACGCTGCCGGACCTGCAACTCGACCACAGCAAGGATCAGCCGCTGCTGGCGCTCAACCAGTTCCTGCAAGGCTTTGCCGGTCGTACTCTGTTTGCGGTGGAGTCCGAGGGTCGGCGTGAAGTGCTGGGCGAGCTGCTGGCGCGCATCGCGCTGCAACCCAAGGAGTTCCCCTCCCTCGACGCCTTTATGGCGAGCCAGGATCGCCACGGCCTGCTGGTTGCCCCTCTTGAGCGCGGCTTCCTGTGGCAAGAAGCCGGAGCTGATGCCAGTAATCAACCACTGGCCCTGATCACCGAAACCGAGCTGCTGGGCGGCAAGGTACGCAGCAAGCGGGCACGGGAGAAGAGCAAAAACTTAAGCTCCGATGCGGTGATCAGAAACCTCGGTGAGCTGACCCAGGGCCAGCCGGTGGTGCACCTCGATCACGGGGTCGGCCGCTATCTGGGGCTCGAAACCATCGACGCCGGTGGCCTGCCCACCGAGTTTTTGACGCTCGAATATGCCGACGGCGACAAGCTGTTCGTGCCGGTTACCAGTTTGCACCTTATCAGCCGCTACACCGGCTCTGACAACCCTCCCAGCCACAAGCTCGGCGGCGAGGCCTGGAGCAAGGCGCGGCGCAAGGCGGCGGAAAAAGTGCGCGACGTGGCGGCCGAGCTGCTCGATGTCTACGCCCACCGCGCCGCTCGCGCCGGCTTTGCCTTCAAACACGACCGCGAAGCCTATCGCCAGTTTGCCGCCGGCTTCCCGTTCGAGGAGACCGAGGATCAGCTCAACGCCATCAATGCGGTGCTGGGGGACATGTGTCAGGCCAAGAGCATGGATCGGCTGGTGTGCGGCGACGTGGGCTTCGGCAAGACCGAGGTGGCGATGCGGGCGGCGTTTGTGGCCGTCCATGGCGGCAAACAGGTCGCCGTGCTGGTGCCAACCACCCTGCTCGCCCAGCAGCACTACGACAACTTCCGCGACCGCTTCGCCAACTGGCCGGTGCGGGTCGAGGTGCTGAGCCGCTTCCGCTCCGCCAAGGAGCAAAACAGCGTCATGCAGGAGCTGGCCGAGGGCAAGGTGGATATCATCATCGGCACCCACAAGCTGCTCGGCTCCGAACTCACCTTCAAGGATCTGGGGCTGCTCATCGTCGATGAAGAGCACAGATTCGGGGTGCGCCAGAAGGAGAAGATCAAGGCGCTGCGGGCCGATGTGGATATCCTCACTCTCACCGCCACCCCCATTCCGCGCACCCTCAACATGGCGATGTCGGGCATGCGGGATCTCTCCATCATCGCCACCCCGCCCGCCAAGCGGCTCGCCATCAAGACCTTTGTCCGCCAGCACGAACCGGCAGTGGTGCGCGAGGCAGTGCTGCGGGAATTGAAGCGTGGCGGGCAGGTCTACTACCTGCACAACGACGTGGAGAGCATCGAGAAGTGCGCAGCCGACCTTGCCGAACTGGTACCGGAGGCGCGCATCGGCATCGCCCACGGCCAGATGCGCGAGCGCGAGCTTGAGCGGGTGATGTCGGACTTCTACCACCAGCGCTTCAACCTGCTGGTCTGCACCACTATCATCGAGACCGGCATCGACGTGCCGAGCGCCAACACCATCATCATGGATCGGGCGGATCATCTCGGTCTGGCCCAGCTGCACCAGCTGCGGGGCCGGGTTGGCCGCTCCCACCATCAGGCCTATGCCTACCTGCTCACCCCCCATCCCAAGCTGATGACCAAGGATGCGGCCAAGCGGCTGGAGGCGATCGCCTCGCTTGAAGATCTCGGCGCCGGCTTTGCGCTGGCGACCCACGATCTGGAGATCCGTGGCGCAGGCGAGCTGCTTGGCGACGATCAGAGCGGTCAGATCGAATCGGTCGGCTTCACCCTCTACATGGAGATGCTGGAGCAGGCGGTCGAGGCGCTGAAATCGGGCAAGGAGCCATCTCTCGAGCAACTGATGAGCCAGCACACCGAGGTGGAGCTGCGCCTGCCGGCACTGTTGCCGGACGACTACATCCCGGACGTCAACATGCGCCTCTCCATGTACAAGCGGATTGCGAGCGCGGCGGACGAACAGGAGCTGCGCGAACTCAAAGTGGAGCTGATCGACCGCTTCGGCCTGTTGCCGGAGGCGACCAAAACCCTGTTGGAGCTGGCGGCCTTCCGTCAGCGCGCTACCGCCCTTGGCATTCGCCGGGTGGAGATGAGCGAGCGCGGTGGCTATCTCGACTTCACTCAGGAGACCAAGGTCAATCCGACCTATCTGGTCAAGCTCCTCTCCGAGCAGCCGCGAATCTACAAGATGGACGGGCCGACCCGGCTGCGCTTCCAGGTGCCGACTCAGGACAGGGCCATGCGCCTGAAGCTGGTGGATGGCTTGCTGGCGGATCTGGCCAACAACAGCCTGTGAGGCTCTGCAACGCTGGCGGCGAGCCAGAGAGATAATGCCAACATAAACAAAACGGGAGCCA
>NZ_JBFODN010000229.1:0-10441 GCF_040908345.1 Aeromonas sp. R3-1 | reverse complement strand
CCAATATCGAGATCGATCCCCAGACTCAGGCCATCGTCGATACGGTGGAGCGGGTACTGGCGGCACGCGGGGGTAACTGAAAGGAAACGGCTCGGTGTCAATCGCCTCATAAGCAAGGGCCTGCAGTGTGCAGGCCCTTGTTATTTACATGGTGAAAATATCCACTCAACTTTCTATGGCTCGCAGGCACAACATCTGCTCAGCTCTTTGCGACTTGCAGGCAAAACAGCTGCTCGGCCTTTTGTGACTCGCAATCAAAACAGTTGCTCGTCGTCGGCATCCACAAAGAGTTGCAGGCAGTCGCGGGCTTCGTCGCGGTGAAGCCGCAGGTGGATCGGATTGCAACAGGCCATGCAATCTTCGTAAAACTCCTGATCACCCTGGCTGGCATCCAGCTCGACCCGGGTATGGTGACCGCAGTGGGGGCAGACGATGCGCTTGCTGGTGTACTCGATCATGATAACCTCCTCGGGCCCTGAGGCCGCCTATCTACCCTGATTCTAGTCGGGCTGCAGGGGGTTAACCGCGAGCAAACGCACGTTTATGACAGAGATCAAGCCTGAACGATGGCAAGGTGCAACCGGCTGGAGTGGTCGTGTGTGAGAGGAACAATCTGGTTGTGAATGACAGGTGAAAAGAGGGGAATTGCCAACGGTTGTTTGGCAATCACAGGGGGCTGGATGCCCCCTGCGGATATGAGAACGCGAGCGCAGCAAGGCGCCGACAGGCGCTACTTGACCCAGCTGGCCAGCATCTCGCTATTCAGCTCGGCCAGCGAGCTCAGCTGGTAGTTGGCGATGGCCAAGCGTGGGTCACCCACTAAAGCGGGATCCGGCACGATCAGCGCTGTCATGGAGGCCGCCTTGGCCGCCAGCAGGCCGGTAAAACTGTCTTCGATGGCCAGACAATGAACCGGATCTACCCCCAGTTTCTCGGCGGCGTGGATATAGACATCCGGGTGCGGTTTGCCGAAACGCTCCACCTCTGCGGAGTGCACCGCCATAAAGCGATCGCGAATGCCGAGTTTGCCGAGCACCGCTTCTACCATCGCAAAGGGGGAAGAGGTGGCCAGACCCACTTTCAGGCCGCGGGCTTCGATAAGGTCGAGCGCCTCCAGCACACCGGCTTTGGCCTGACCTTCGGAGAGGATCAGGGCGTTGACCCGATCCAGAATGCGCTGCACTACCTCTTCCTGAGTCGGGCCGCTCCACGGGCGCAGGCGATACCAGTGGGCAACCAGCTGATCGATGCGCACGCCGATGGTCGACTCACAATCCTCGACGGTGTGGGGGTGACCCAGTTCGGAGAAAACGGCGATTTGGGCCCGTTGCCAAAAGGGTTCCGAGTCGATCAGAACACCATCCATATCGAAGATCACGGCAGCTAACATCTTGTACTCCTGACAAATTTGAAGAGGGGATTATAAGCCTGACGGGGAAATGCAAAAGGGGCATTGCCATGCCCCTTGCGCCCGATCACATCGGCAAACGTTTGTTTTGCTGTGGCAAAAAAGCCCTTAGAACAGTACTTCGACCTTGGCGGCCACGGCTTTGGCTTTTTCCACCGCATCCTGGCAATCCGCTGCGCGGGCCAGCGCCACGCCAAGACGGCGGCGACCGGCGATCTCCGGCTTGCCAAATAGCCGCAGCTGGGCGCCCGGCACCAGCGTCAATGCCTCACCAATTCCCTGATAGCGGATATCCTGGCTGTGCCCTTCGCGCAGTACCACGGCGGAGGCGCTCGGCCCGTACTGGGTGATGGTGCCGACCGGCAGCCCCAGAATGGCGCGCACGTGCAGGGCGAACTCGGAGAGATCCTGAGAGATCAGGGTCACCATGCCGGTATCGTGGGGGCGCGGCGAGACTTCGCTGAACCACACTTCATCGCCTTTTATAAAGAGCTCGACTCCGAACAGGCCGTAACCACCGAGGGCCTCGACCACCTTGGCCGCTACCTCTTTGGATCGGGCCAGCGCCAGCTCGCTCATCACCTGCGGCTGCCAGGATTCGCGGTAGTCGCCATCTTCCTGACGGTGGCCGATCGGCTCGCAGAAGTGAATGCCATCGACGGCCCGTACCGTGAGCAGGGTGATCTCGTACTCGAAGGGAACGAAGCCCTCGACGATCACCTTGCCACGACCGGCGCGGCCACCTTCCTGGGCGTAGGTCCAGCTCTCATCGAGCTTGGCGAGATCGCGTAGTACACTCTGCCCCTTGCCGGACGAACTCATCACAGGTTTCACCACGCAGGGCAGGCCGATGGCTTCAACTGCGGCGACAAACTCCTCCTTGCTCTGGGCAAAGCGGTAGGGGGAGGTGGGCAGACCCAGCGTCTCGGCGGCGAGGCGGCGGATCCCTTCCCGGTTCATGGTGAGCTGTGTAGCGCGGGCGTTGGGCACTACCTTGACCCCTTCTTGCTCAAGGGCAGCAAGGGTATCGGTGGCAATCGCTTCAATCTCGGGGATGATGAGGTCGGGTTTGATCTCGGCAACCAGCTCGCGCAGGGCGGCGCCATCGAGCATATCCAGCACCCGGGCGGCATGGGCCACCTGCATGGCGGGGGCATTGGCATAGCGGTCGGCGGCGATCACTTCGATCCCGAACCGTTGCAACTCGATGGCGACCTCCTTGCCAAGTTCGCCGGAGCCCAGCAGCAGGGCACGGGTTGCGCCGGGGCGGGTTGCGGTTCCAAACATACGATCTCTCCTGATGTCGATGGTCATTGTTGATGATCGCTATTACACGAATAGCGGACAAAAAAAGAGGCACGCATGGCGTACCTCAGGAAACGGGTTTGTGAGCGCGCTGCTCCAGATGGGTCAGCAAGGTAATGGCGCCAATGATGATGGCGGCGCCAAGCCACAGACGGCCTGGGGGCGCCCAGCCAAATACCAGCCAGCCCGCCAGCACGTTCATCGGCAGCTTGGCAAAATCGAAAGGTTGTACGAAGGAGGCCTCCGCCACGCTGTAAGCGCGAGCGATGGACATCTGGGCCAGCGCCGTCAGCACGCCGGAAGCGGCTACCAGCAGCCACTGGCTCTCGCTTGGCCACTGCCACTCCGGCAGGGCCAGCATGACGTTGAACGGGGTACTGAAAATAAGCAGGTAGACCACAATGGTGTGGGATGATTCGTTGGCCGCCTGATAGCGCACCATCAGGGAGTAACCTGCCCAGAATAGCGCCGCCGCCACCGGCAGCAGGGAGGCCCAGTTGAACTCGTCAGTCCAGGGGGCAAGGATCAGCATGGCGCCGGCAAAGCCCGCCAGGGTGGCCAGAATGCGGGTGCGGCTCACCTGCTCCTTGAGCAGCAGCGCGGAGCCCAGGGTGGCAAACAGCGGTGAGGTCATCAGCAGGGCGATCCCCTGCCAGATGGGGACGGGGTACGCCAGTGCCCAGAGCCAGAGCTGGATGCCGATCACCGCCAGCAATACCCGCAACAGGTGCAACCGGAACTGATTGGTCATCAGGGATTGGCGCAGGCCGTGACGAACCAGCCAGGGCAGCAGGCAGATCAGGGCGATCAGGTATTGATGGAAAGCGACTTGGGTCGATGGGAGGCCAAGCTTGAAGCTGACATACTGGCTCAGGCTGTTGACGGCGGCGAAGCAGAGTCCTGCCACCATCATCCAGACTGCACCGGCCAAAGGAGAGTGCCTGCGCGAGGGTATCATGGGATCCGGGTCGCTGGAAAAAAGTGCGGCGGATCATAACGGCAATCGTTTGTTCTGCCAAGGGTTGAAGCGCGGCCGCAGGGTTGGCTGGCGAGGAAGTGGCCTTGCATCAAAAATTTTGAACAAGTTGAGCATCTATTTTCGCTATCAGCAAATAAGCACAATGTTTAGAGTGACCTCCATCGACAGCAACGCTGTTCAACCGACAACCAAATGGAGTTTCACCATGGCCAATATCCTCGTACTCAAATCCAGCATCCTGGGTCAATATTCCCAATCCAACGCCCTGATCGACGGCTTCCTGGCTGATCATCAGGATGATGCAGTCACCGTGCGTGATCTGGCGGCCCTCAACCTGCCGGTGCTGGATGGCGAGCTGGCCTCCGGCCTGCGCGGTGGTGATAACCTCAATGAACGTCAACTGGCGGTGATCGCCCAGTCTGACGAGCTGATCGCCGAGCTCAAAGCAAGCGATCTGGTGGTGATTGCGGCCCCCATGTACAACTTCAACATCCCGACCCAGCTGAAAAACTGGATCGATCTGGTGGCTCGTGCTGGCGTCACCTTCCGCTATACCGAGACCGGTCCGGTCGGTATGGTTGAAAATACCCGTGCGCTGGTGATCAGCCCTCGTGGCGGCATGCACGTTGGCAGTGCCACCGATCTGGTCACTCCCTACATGCGTACCGTGCTCGGTTTCATCGGTATCAAAGAGGTGGATTTCATCTACGCCGAGGGGATGGGTATGGGTCCGGATGCCCAGAGCAAGGGGATGGAAGCGGCCAAAGCGCAGCTTGAGGCTCTGGCTATCTAAGGGCTCTCTCTATAAGGGCTCTCGATCCCGTCTGGGGTTATCTCTTCAAGGGGTTGCCCCGCCAGATACAAGAACGCAGCCATCAGGCTGCGTTTGTTTTTTGGTTAGATATGATTGCGACAGACGTTGTTGCTACAGAGAGTATCGCGGCAAGCGGTCGGTACAGACGTTCCGGCGGAGTCACTACTCCATCATAAAGCGGCGACAACCGCGCACCAGCAGCAATGCCACCGCGACCAGCAGGCCAAGCAAGAGGGTGGTCAGCCACTGTTCGGTACTTTGCGGCAAGTGGGGCGTGAAGAGGCTGATCATCAACAGGGTACAGAGCGTGATCAACAGGCTCTGTCGGGTCATCAATATCATGGGGTCATCCTTGGTTTGCTCACCTGAAACGATTTTAATGCCCTCTTGTGACAGGGTGATGTATCCGTGCATCACCCTGTTGGGTCTTTTCAGACCATATCAGGTTTTTACCGCAGAGCCAGCGCCATCACTGGCGCTGTGATCCCGATCCCGCTAGCTCTCTTTATCTGAACTGTTTCTGCGCTGGCTGGTAGTGAAAATCGCCGCTGGCGAGCCGAGCTTCCAGTGCTGCCTGATCGATCTCCTGCGCCTTGCAGAGATCATCCAGATCGTCATAGCGATCACGCAGCTGCATATTGACGACGCTCAGCAGCATGTTGATGTCCATGGTGGCGAACTTTTTCAAATCCATGATTATTTCTCCCGATCCAGTGATTGCAGCTGCTCGATGGCGGCGCTGACGCTGTGCAGATGCTGGCGGATCGCCTCGCGGGATTCGCTTGGCAGATAGTCGGTCAGGGTATGTTGCCAGCTGCCCGCTTCGCTCTTGAGTTGCAGGAAGAGGGCGAGCCCGGCATTGGTAAGGGAGACCAGGCTGATGCGTTTATCCTGCTCGCTGCTCTCGGTAAAGATGATCCCTTTTTCGACCAGACGGCGGATCTCGCGGGAGATGCGCACCTTGTCCATGCCGCTCGCCTCGACCAGCTCTTTCTGGCTGATGGGGTAGTTGGGGCCGAGCACCATCATCAGGCGCCATTGCGGCACGGTCAGCTGGTAACGCTGTTCATAAAACTGTTCGAAGGTATCCCGTAGCATCTCGGCGGCATGTACCAACTGATAGGGCGGGTAGTGAGCGAGTAACGCTATGATTTTTGACATATTACACCCTGCTGTGACGGCTGCATCAGATGCAGTTTCTTTTGATACTTTGACATTGATGATACGAAACTCAAGCTGATTTGTCTGACCCGGTTGCGATGAAATGTGCGGTGGCGCACGCCCTCAAGGAAAAACCGGGTCTGACCGACGGGATTTTAAGCCAACGCTGTTCAGCCTTTACGCAACCAGATGAGGGCGTTCTGCTTGAGCCAGGCCTCACGAGTGTGGATGGCGTAGAGCGCGGCCTCGTCTCGGCTGCCCGCTTGCCAGCTTTGTGGCTCCTGTTTGGGCAGCTTGCGCTGACCCAGCAGGCAGGCCGGAATGTGCGGGTTGGCCTCGATGGCGACCAGCAGATGGGGCTTGGCTGCCTCGGCACCCTCGGTAGCAAAGACCATCAGCGCCTTGTTATAGAGCAACCAGCTGGAGGCTTCATCGAAGCGCACCAGCAGGGCGGCCAACGCCTGCCAATCCCCTTGCAGTGCATAGAGGGTGGAGAGGTTGTAGCGGCAACCCAGCTCATCGGCCACGCAGATTGTCAGCAGCGCCAGATACTCCGCTTTGGCCTCGCCCAGCTTGCCAAGGCGCAGCAGGCAGTCGGCGCGGCCGGCTCTGGCGGCCAGCAGAGGGCGCAGCTCGGGGGCACTCCAGCCGTGGCCGGCGATTTGCTGCCAGAAGGCGTCGTCAAAGAGCGGAGTGGCATCGGTGATGATCTTCTCGAACCAGCCGAGGCGGGCCTGATGATCGCGGCAGCTGTCGGCCAGCTCGAACCAGGTCTGCCACTGTTGGGCCTGCTCGCCATTGAGGGCCACATCAGCGCTGGGGGCGGCCTGATACTGGTCGAGGTTGAGCAACTGGTTGAGGGCGGTTTTCATATTCTGGCGCTGTCGTTTGCAGAACTCGACAAAGGGGAGTTCGCTGGCGGCTGCGCTATAGAGCATCTGGGCCATCTGCTTGTCGCGAAACAGGCTCAGCTCGGCGGCCAGACTGAAGCGGTACTGGGTGGTCGGGTCGTTCAAATCCTTCGGCTTGGGCCAGGTGGCAAAACCCATGCTGAAGCCATAACACCATTGACCGAGGGGATGGCTCTGCTCGAACACCTGCTCGGGGTTATCGCTGGGCAGGCGGCATTGACTCGGCAGGGCCAGCTGGGCGTCGTCAGCCTGGGATTCCAGCTCGGCGATCAGGTGGTTGAGGGCTTCTGCGCTTTTTTCATCCAACTCGGCATCCTGTTCCAGCAGACCAGCCAGCGGGTGTTGCCAGTCAGGGCTTTCCGGCCCCACCAGACGAGCACAGAGAAAACCGTGCAGGGCTGGGTAGGTCATGTCCTGATCGCTGTGGCTCTGGATCCATTGATTAAGATGGCGGGTACGAGTGGATGGGTTCATCGACAGTTCCTCTGGATTTGAACAGCCGCGAAGTCTACCTAAAAGTGGGGTTATTTGCAGCAAATGGCCGCCTGTTTGGCGATTTAATCACCATTGGCGGATAAGATAAGGGCGAAAGAGCGGCCAGTGGTGGCTTGGGGACTAGGCCGGATCACCGCTCTTGAGGTAACATGCGCGCCCATAGGGGCCATGTTCAGTTGGCCCATCCGGGTAATGAAAAAAGAGAGCACCATGATACAGATTGGCAAGATGAACACCCTCACCGTTGTTGAACTCGAAGACCGTGGCGCCTGGCTTGCGGCCGATGAGTACGGTGAACTGCTGCTGCCCAAACGTCAACTGCCGGAAGGGGTGAAAGAGGGGGATAGCGTGCAGGTCTTCCTCTATCTGGATGCCGACTGCGAACCGGTGATCACCACCGACAAGCCATTTGCCATGGTGGACGAATTTGCCGGTCTGAAAGTGGTCAATGCCAACAAGATTGGTGCTTTCCTCGACTGGGGCATGAAAAAGGATCTGTTTGTGCCCAGCCGCGAGCAGAACAAGCCGATGCAGGTGGGCCACGTTTATCTGGTGCGTCTGCAACTGGATAACGAAGGGCGCATGGTCGGTACCAGCCGCATCGAGCGTTTCCTGACCCCGGCCGGCAGCAACTTCAAGGTTGGTGACGAAGTGACCGCGCTACCGGGGGAGCACTCGCCCTTGGGTATCAAGGTGATCGTCAACGGTCAGTATCCCGGCATGCTGTTCAAGAACGAAGTGTTTGGCCGGGTGATGACCGGTCGGCCGCAAACCGCCTGGGTCAAGCAGGTGCGCGAAGATGGCAAGCTCGATCTGACCCTGCAAAAGCCGGGTCTGGCGCGGGTTGATGATGCCGGTGAGCGCATTCTGAGCCGGATGAAAAAGCAGGGCGGCAGTCTGGCGGTGGGTGACAAGAGCGAACCCGAGCTCATCTACAAGCTGTTCAGCATGAGCAAGGGCACTTTCAAGAAGGCGATCGGCGGCCTCTACAAGCAGGGCAAGATTGTCATCGAAGATAACGCCATCACTCTGGTGGCCACAGAGACCGACTCGGCAGTGGATAGCGAATAAGATGCCGAGTCCCTGTGTTGGCCTCTGCAAGGCGAAAGACGGGCTTTGCATTGGTTGTGGCCGCACCCTGACCGAGATCGGCCACTGGTCGGCGATGGATAGCAAGGCCCAGCTGGCGGTGATGGCCGAGCTGGATGGCTCGAAAAGCACCCACCGCTGCCCGGGGTGTGGCGAACCGGCCTATTGCGCCGTCTCTGCCGGTCAGACCATCGCCCAGTGCTGGTGCAGCCAGTTGCCGGTATTGCCGATGCAGGAGGCCAGCGCTTGCTGGTGCCGCCGCTGTCTGGCCAAGGCCATCGCGGCGCAGGATTAGCAGAGAACAGCAATAATAGAGTGCACAGAAACAAGAAAGGCGCCGATGGCGCCTTTTTTATGCCTGCTGCTGGCGATGCCAGCGCACATGCACTTGATCTTCGGTCAGTAGACGGGGCAGCAGGAAGGTGGCGAAGATCACCTCAAACTCATCCTGATGATCCAGCAAACCGACCCACACTTCGACCCAGCGCTCCATATCGACCGGCTCACCCAGCTCGGTCGACCAGTCGGCATTGGGCAGAGTCGCCTCCACGGCGCCACGCTGCTCAAACTCCAGGGTGATGTCGACTATTTGTTCGGGGGCCAGCATATCGGCGGCCTGCTCAAGAAACTGATCATAGGCCCATTCGACCAGCTGATCCGGGGTACGCTGTTCCATGAAATCACTCCAGATACATCGAGGTTCGCTACTGTAACAATTATTGGCTGTGGCGGCCAGACCAGTGCGCCGGGCGTGGCTGGCCTGTCCAAGTTGCCGTTGGGGGAGTATGGTTAAGGCGCGGATCATCTGGCAGGGAGTGAGGGGATGAAGCAGCGGGGACGGCGGCAACAGATCAAGCGACGGCGCGAGGCCTGGTGGTGGCACTATCTGCCGCTTCACCGCGAGACGGTGGGCGGCCATCTGGGCCCACCGGAGAAACCCGATGAGCCCTGAGGATCAGTCGGCCTGATGCACCCGATTGAGGGTGATCTGACCCAGTTGTCCCATCTGGCGGCGGATCCAGACCGAGCGCTTCTGCACATAGGGTGACGGGGGCTTGACCCGATAACGCCACGGATTGGGCAGGGCGGCTGCCAGCAGAGATGACTCGTAGCGGGTCAAGCGGCTGGCCGGTTTGCCAAAGTAGGTGCGGGCGGCGGCTTCGGCGCCATAGATGCCGGGGCCGAACTCCACGATATTGAGATAGACCTCGAGAATGCGGGCCTTGTCCCAACCCAGCTCCATCAGCAGGGTAAACCAGGCCTCCAGCCCCTTGCGCAGGAAGCTGCGATCACTCCACATAAAGAGGTTCTTGGCGGTCTGCTGGCTGAGGGTGCTGGCGCCGCGCACCCGTTCGCTGTGCTGGTTGTGCTTGAGCGCGGCGTTGATGGCATCCATGTCAAAGCCGTTGTGATCGGCAAAGCGCTGATCCTCGGCGGCGATGACCGCCAGTTGCAGCTCCTTGGAGATGGACTCCAGATCTACCCATTGATGGCGCACCTGGGTGATCTTGGCGGGCGGAAAGAGGGCCCGCTCGATACGCCAGCTCCACATCGGCGGATCGATAAAACGCAGCAAGGCGACCGAGCCGACCGAGCAGAGCAGCCCGGCCAGCGCGATCTTGCCTGCCCACCTCAACACCCGGCGCCCAAACGATGCAGATGCGCGCACTGGGGCCACGGCGTCAGGGCCAGACTCCCACTGATAGTGGCTGGGATCATCGGGATCCGGAATTATTGGGGCAGCCATTCGATGTGGCAGAACTTCTCGTCAACACGGCGGGAGAGCAGCATGCGGGCAAACAGATGCTCATACTCTTGTTCTTCATTGCCAAGGCCAACCCAGATCTCGGCATAGTCTGTGTCGCTCACCGCAAAACCTACGTCCGCTTCCCAGTCATCGGCCGGATCAGTTTCGGCCAGCAGGCCGCGATCGTTGAACTCCTGATTGAAGCGGGCGATCTCCTGCTCCGGCAGGTTGTCAGAGGCCAGCTCCATAAAGAGTTCGAGGGCGGTATCGAGCAGTTCCTCGACGCTGTGCATTTCGTCATTCATAGACATAAGCGGTCTGTTCCAGAAAAGAGAAAAAGGTGCCATCGCAGATCACAGCCTGCGGGGCGGCGCTATTCTAGCGGTCGGCAGACCCCTTGGCGAGATGATGCGAGCCGCTGTGACCTGTTTTTGTGCCAATAAAAAAGGCTATGTCCCAATTACGTGTTGCATGGGGCGCCCCAGCGCCTCATGCAAACATGTTTTGATATTTACGCCTTTTCCGTAACGCT
>NZ_JBFODN010000228.1:0-16674 GCF_040908345.1 Aeromonas sp. R3-1 | reverse complement strand
GACGGCATCGTACAGGGGGTCGGCTTTCGCCCCTTCGTCTATGGGCTGGCGTTGCGCCACGGCCTTGCCGGTTATGTGTTGAACGATGCCAACGGCGTCACTATTGGCGCCGAAGGATCGCCCGAGCAGCTCGCCAGCTTTGCCCGCCAACTGCGGGAACTGGCGCCGCCACTGAGCCGCATCGATCATTTCAGCGAGCGGGAACTGCCCCTCGCTCATGATCCCGACTTCGATGGCCAATTTCATGGCCAGTTTCGAATTAAAGCCAGCCAGCAGCAGAGCGCGGCCACGGTCGCCATCTCGCCGGATCAGGGGATGTGCGAGGCGTGCGCCCGGGACGTGGCCAACCCTTCGGATCGCCACCACCACTACCCCTTTACCAACTGCACCCACTGCGGCCCGCGCTACACCATCATCCGTCGCCTCCCCTACGACAGACCCCATACCGCCATGGCAGGCTTTGCCATGTGTCCGCGCTGTGCGGCGGCCTATGAAAACCCGCTGGACAGACGCTACCACGCCCAGCCGGTGAGCTGCCCCGAATGCGGGCCCCATCTCAGTTGGCGCTCGGGCCGCGGCGCTGCCCTGGCAGAACGCGAGGATGCCCTGCACGCCGCCGCCCGCGCCCTGAAAACCGGGGCGCTGATCGCAGTCAAGGGGATGGGGGGTTATCACCTGATGTGTGATGCCCGCAATGAACAGAGTGTGGCCAGATTACGAATGCTCAAGCGGCGCGCACGCAAGCCACTGGCGGTGATGATGGGCTCCCTTGCCGAGGCCAAATTGCATGTCACCGGCAGCGAGGCAGAGTGGAAGCTGCTCACCTCTCAGGCCAGACCCATCACCTTGCTGCGCAAGCGCAAAAACGATGATCGGCTCTCAGAATCCCAACTGACAGCCGCGCCGCTGGCCGAGGGGATCGCCCCCGGCATCCCCTACCTTGGGGTCATGCTCCCCTATACCCCGCTCCACCAACTGCTGCTGGACGCCTGCGCCATGCCGCTGGTGGCCACCAGCGCCAATGGTCGCGGCAGCCCGATCCTCATCGAGTGCGAAGAGGTAGTCAGGGAACTCGGCAGCGAGATTGACGGCATCCTGGATCACAACCGCCCCATCCTGCATCCGTGCGACGACAGTCTGGTGCAGTGGGCAGGCGGACGACGCCAGACGTTGCGGCTGGCCCGCGGCTATGCCCCCTGCACCCCCAGCCTGCAAGAGGCGGTCAAGGTGCCGCTCTTGGCGGTCGGGGCGCAGCAGAAGAACCAGCTGGCGCTCGCCTTCGGTCGCCAGCGCATCTACAGCCCCTATATCGGCGATCTGCACAACCTGCCGATGCAGGAGCACTTCGAGCAGACCCTGACCACCTTTCGCGAACTCTACGATCTCAAGCCAGAACTGCTGGTCTCGGATCGCCACCCGGGCTACCTCAGCCATCAGTGGGCCAAGGGCTATTGCCAGGGTCAGGGTGCCACCCACCTCGAGGTGCAACACCATCACGCCCACCTGCTGGGGGTGATGGCCGAGCACGACATCACGGGCCCGGTGCTGGGGGTTGCCTTCGATGGCACCGGCCTTGGCGATGACGGCACCCTCTGGGGCGGCGAGCTGCTGATCGCAGACGTTCAGGGCTTCGATCGGGTTGCCCACCTTGCTCCCTTCAAGCTGATCGGCGGCGAAGCGGCCATTCGCGAGCCGGTGCGCCAGCTGCTGGGGCTGCTGTTCGAATCCTATAGCGCGGAGCAGATCAGCGCCCTCGATATTCCGTTGATCAAGCAACTGCCCCTTAAGCGGATCAGCAACCTGCACCAGCTCTGGCAGCTGGGTCGCAACGCCCCTTACACCAGCTCCATCGGTCGGCTGTTCGATGTGGTGGCGGCGCTCTTGGGAGTCATCGACACCCCCGATTACGAGGGCGAAGCCGGGCTCCTGCTGGAGGCAGCCGCCTTGCAGCTTGCCCCCGATGAACAGCCCTTACCCCTCGCCTTTGATCTCAGCCAATCAGCAGAGGGGCCGCTGCTGATCGAGTGGGCCGAGCTCATCAATACCCTTGTCAGCGAGCGGCGCAAAGGCGCCGCCACCGCCAGCCTGGCCGCCGGTTTTATCCGTGCCATCAGCAATCTGGTGGTTGCCCTTGCCGAGCGCTTCCCCGGCTATCCGGTGGCGCTCGGGGGCGGCGTCTTTCAAAACCGGGTGCTGATGGACCAGCTTGTTCCCGCTCTCGAAGCGGCCGGTCGGCAGGTATTGACCAGCGAAACCCTGCCGCTCAATGACGGTGGCATCGCCGCCGGTCAGCTCTGGTTTGCCATCCACCATCTTGCCACGCATCAGCCTGTCACCACCGGTTGTGCCACCTTGTCGGAGTCCTGAAATTCATGTGTCTATCCATCCCCTCTCAGGTGGTGCAGCTGCACCCCGAAGATAACTGCGTCACCGTCGACACCCTGGGAGTGCAGCGGCGCGTCAGCTGCATGCTGCTCGAAGAGCCCCTCCAGGTGGGCGACTATGTGCTGCTCCATATCGGCTTTGTGATGAGCAAGATTGACGAAGAGGAGGCGCAGGCCAGCCTCGAGAGCTTCCGCCAGATGGTGGCCCTGATGCCCGATCAGGATATCTTGCCATGCTGACCTTGAATGATCTGTTTCAGGGCTTTCGCCAGCCCGAGGTGATCCGTGCCCTCGCAACCCAGATCACCGAACTGGCCAAATTACTCCCCGAACCGCTGCGGGTGATGGAGGTGTGCGGCGGCCATACCCACACCATCATGAAGTACGGCCTGCACCAGCTGCTGCCGGCCAGCATCGAGTTTGTCCACGGCCCCGGCTGCCCGGTCTGCATCATGCCCAAAGAGCGTATCGATCAGGCCATCGAGCTGGCGAGTCAACCGAGCGTCATTCTGGTCACTCTGGGTGACATGATCCGGGTGCCGGGCTCCAAAGGCACGCTGGCCCAGCAGCGGGCCAAGGGGAGCGATATTCGCCCCGTCTATGACCCCCTCGATGCCCTGCGTATCGCCAAAGAGAACCCGGAAAAAACCGTGGTCTTCTTCGCCATCGGTTTCGAGACCTCTACCCCGATGACTGCGGCGCTCTTGGCTGCCGCGGAAGAGCAAGGGATTGAGAACCTCCTGTTTCATATCAACCATGTGCTGGTGCCCCCCGCCATTCACGCCGTGATGGCCGACGGGGTGGCCAAGGTGAACGCCTTTATCGGCCCCTCCCACGTCAGTGTCATTACCGGCGCCGATATCTACCTGCCCATCGTCGATCGCTATCAGGTGCCAGTGGTGGTGAGCGGTTTCGAGCCGGTGGATGTGATGGAGGCGCTCTTGATGATGGTGCGCCAGAAGGTGGAGGGTCGCTACGCGCTGGAGGTGCAATACAGCCGCGCCGTCACCGCCAGCGGCAATAAAGCCGCCCAGCGGCTGGTCGAGCGCTTTTTCGAGACCCGCGAGCACTTTCGCTGGCGAGGTCTTGGCGATATCAACGCCTCGGCCCTGCGCCTGCGCGATGCCTTTGCCAAGCGCGATGCGGAGCGTCACTTCGCGCTCAATCAGACCCCCATCGATGACCACAAGGCGTGCCAGTGCGCCGATATCCTGCGCGGCCTGGCCAAACCGAACCAGTGCAACGTCTTTGGCCGGGGCTGCACCCCGACCCAGCCCATGGGCAGCTGCATGGTCAGCTCCGAGGGGGCCTGCAATGCCTACTACCGATATATGGGGATCCAGGAACAATGAGAGAAATCCAACTTAGCCACGGCGGCGGCGGCGTGGAGATGAACCAGCTGATCAACCAGCTCTTCTTTCGCCACTTTGGTAACGAGATCCTGTTGCGCGGTGAAGATGCCGCTCTGTTGCCGGTAGAGGGCCCCGTTGCTTTCACCACCGACAGCTTTACCGTCTCTCCGCTCTTTTTCGAGGGGGGTGATATCGGCAAACTGGCTATCGCCGGCACGGTCAATGATCTCGCCATGATGGGGGCCAAGCCCGAGTATCTGAGCTGCAGCTTTATCATCGAGGAGGGGTTCCCCTACGCCGATCTGGCCCGCATCGTCGAGTCGATGGCCGCGGAGCTTGCCAACAGCGGTGCCCGCATTGTCTGCGGCGACACCAAGGTGGTGCCCAAGGGAGCCGCCGACAAGATCTTTATCAACACCAGCGGGGTCGGCACCTTCCCGCTGCCTGAGCAGAGCCGGGGCATCTCGGTACGCAACCTCAAGGCCGGTGATGCCATTCTGGTGTCGCGGGATATCGGCAGCCACGGCGCCTGCATCCTGATGGCCCGTGACGCCCTGCAACTGGGATCTGATCTCAAGAGCGACTGCACCACCCTCTGGCCGCAGGTCGAAGCGCTGCTAAAAGCGGGGATTACCCCTCACGCCCTGCGCGACGCCACCCGCGGTGGCCTTGCCGCCGTGCTCAACGAGTGGAGCAGTGCCTCCCAGGTGGCCATCGAGCTGGAGGAGTCCGCTATTCCGGTGTGCGATCCGGTGCGCGGCCTGTGCGAGCTCTACGGTTTCGAGCCCCATGATCTCGCCAACGAGGGGACCATGGTGCTGGCCCTGCCTGCCGAACAGGCGCAGGACGCGCTGAGCATCTTGCGACAATTCAACCCCGCCGCAAGCCAGATCGGCGTGGTACAGGCGAGCGATCGTCACAAGGTGATCCTCAACAACCCCTGGGGCAGCCGCCGTTATCTGGAGCTGCCGCAAGGGGAACTGCTGCCGCGGATCTGTTGAGCAGCCATGCCGTTCCGTCAATTTCAGGGAGGAGTCACTGCTCCTCCCCATATCGGTTAAGGAGCCACCATGCACGAAATGTCTCTGGCCATGGCCGCCATCGATCTGGCGGCCGAACAGGCCACCCAGCGGGGTTTTACCAAGGTGACCGCCCTCTGGCTCGAGGTCGGCAGCTTCTCCTGCGTCGACCCGGACACCATTGCCTTCTGTTTCGAGGCCGCAGCCAAGGGCACCGCCGTCGAAGGGGCCCAGCTTCACTTTCAACACCAGGCGGCCGAGGCCTGGTGTTATGACTGCAACCAGACGGTCACCCTCACCGAGCGCGGGCAAGCCTGCCCCGAGTGTGGCGGATACAAATTACGAGTCGCGCAGGGTGATAGCCTGCGCATCACCGACATTGAGGTAAGTTGATATGTGTAGCGTATGCGGATGCGGCCAGGCGCGGATCGCCGGCCATGAGCACGATCATGAGCATCATCACGAACATGAACATCACCATGATCATGAGCAGAGTGCACCGCGCACCCTGATCATTCACCACCACTATCACCATCAGGGGGATGTCCATCACCACTACCACGGGGTGCGGGCACCCATAAGCCATGAGAGGCATGATCATCCCCACGACCATCATCATGATCATACCCACTCTCATGACCACGGCCATTCCCACACGCATGACCATGACCATGACCATGACCATGACCATGACCATGACCATGACCATCAGCAGGGTGATCTGCACTACGGCAAAGGGGAAGCGGGATTGTCGGTGCCCGGCATGGGGCAGCGCCAGCTGATCGCCATCGAGATGGATGTGCTGGCCAAGAACAATGCGCTGGCGGCCCACAACCGCGAACACTTCGACGAGGCGGCCCAGCTGGTACTCAATCTGGTGTCGAGCCCGGGTTCAGGCAAGACCACTTTGCTGTGCGAAACCCTGCGCCAGCTGGCCGACAAGCGCCCTTGTGCGGTGATCGAGGGTGATCAGCAGACCAGTGCCGACGCGGATCGTATCCGTGCCACCGGCGTCCCTGCCGTGCAGATCAACACCGGCAAGGGCTGCCATCTGGATGCCAAGATGGTTCACGACGCCTGCCACCAGCTGCCCGCCAATGAAGGGGGCATCCTCTTTATCGAGAACGTCGGCAATCTGGTCTGCCCCGCCAGCTTCGATCTCGGCGAGAAGTACAAGGTGGCGATCCTCTCCGTCACCGAGGGGGAAGAGAAGCCGCTGAAATACCCGGACATGTTTGCCGCCGCCCAGCTGATGGTGATCAACAAGATCGATCTGCTGCCCTACGTCAGCTTTGACGTGGCCCGCTGCATCGAGAACGCCAAACGGGTCAACCCCTATATTCAGGTGATCCAGGTCAGCGCCACCACGGGTGAAGGGATGGATGCCTGGCTGAACTGGCTGGCGACTGCCTGAGTGCGGATAGATCAAAACCGCTGATAACGGTGGATAACAAAAAAGGGAGGCTGATGCCTCCCTCTCTTTTATCTGCGCGCTTTGCCAACGATTCTCTCTGTATACAGAATGGCCAACGTTTCATACTCGCGCCCCCTCACCCTGGCCCTCTCCCCAGGGAGAGGGAACCGGTTTGTGGATGCTGGCAATAAGTTCGAAGTACGCGCACTGCGAGCATAACAACAAGCTTGTGCCCCCAAGCTTGGGGAGAGTCACCGTCTGCTCCCTTCTCCCCTTGCGGGAGAAGGGCTGGGGATGAGGGGGAACTAACCCTCAGGCCGCATTTTCAGCCAATACACCAGTCACGGGCTGCATCTCCCCAAAGCGCAGCACCCGATGGCAGATCTGGCGCAGCAGTGCCTGCTGGTGACTGAATATCACCATGCCAAGCCCGCGCTGTTCGCACTCAATCATCAACTCCCGCCAGAGCTGGCGCTGAATCTGCGGATCCAGCTGGGCAGTCACCTCGTCGGCAATCAGCAACCGGGTGCGGGGATCGAGGGCGCGCAGCAGCGCGATGCGGGCCAGCTCGCCACCGGAGAGTTGACCGGGTTTACGACCGAGCCATTCAGGCTTGATCATAAAGCGGGCCAGCATGGCCTCATCGGGGCGCCATACATCCCAGAGCGCCTGCCCGGTGGTGCGATAGGGATTGAAAGTGAGTTCCGGGTGCTGGGGCACCAGCTGGATGGGGTTATAGCCTTTTACCCGTTCAGGCACCGGCTGCCCATCCAGCACTATTTCCCCGCTTCCCCGAACCGGTTGCCAACCGGCCAATACCCGTCCCAGCGTGGTTTTGCCATGGCCGCTGGGGGCGGAGATACCGAGCCGCTCCCCCGCTTTCACCGTCAGTGATAACCCCTGCCAGAGGGGACGTTCCCCCTGGGCGATAGTGAGATTTCGTACTTCAAACATCAGGAAACCTCCGGCACAGAGAAGAGCGCATTGAACTCCGGCAGCGCCTGCCAGTGGGCACGGAGCATCTCGCTCCCCTGCCCTTGCCGCAGATGGTGGCTGCTCAAGGTATCGCTCACTTGGCCCTTATGGAGAGCGACTATGCGATCGGCAAAGCGGGCCGCCAGCGCCAGATCGTGGGTGACCCAGAGGATACCGCTGCCCTGATTGGCCAATTCACGCAACTGGCCAAGCAGCAGACAAGCCAGCCCCTCGTCGAGCCAGGCGGTGATCTCGTCTGCCAGAATGTAGCGAGCGCCGCCGAGGGCCGCGGTGCAGGCCAGAATGCGCTTGGCCATGCCGCCGGAGAGCTGGCGCGGGAATCTGTCCAGGGTGGTCGCGGGCAGCTGATAGCGCAGCAACTGCTCGCCGAGCCGCTCGCGAGAACCATTCTGGCCGCACAGACGTGCCGCACGTCCCAGCTGACGCTCCACCGTCAGCAGCGGATTGAGGGCGCTCACCCCCTGCGGCACATAGCAGAGGGTGTGGCCGCGCAGACGGGCCCTGCTGGCGTCGCACAGCGGTGTGCCATCGAGGGAGATGCTGCCGCGCATCCTCAGGTTGTCCGGCAGCAATGTCAGGGCGCTTTGCAGCAGCAGGCTCTTGCCCTCGCCGCTCCCCCCCACCAGCGCCACTATCTCCCCCGGTGCCAGTTGCAGGCTGATATCGGTCAGCAAAGGCTGCCAGCTGCGCCGCCCCAGCCAGGAGTAGTGGGCTGCCTCTATGGTCACCTGATCAAAACTCAGCATGGTTCACTCCTGTGCCACAGCAGCTGTTGCAGAGCGCGGGTAGCCTGATCAAACAGCAACACCAGCAGCAGCAACATCAGCCCCGGGAAGAGGGCCAGCCACCAACCGCCACCGGCCAGATAACGCAGGGCATCGGCCAGCAGCAAACCCAGCGAGGCCTCGTGGGCCGCCAGCCCAAAGCCGAGAAAGCTCAAGGCCGCGCTGTGCAGCACCGCATGGGGAAACATCAGCAGGGTGCCGATAAACCACTGGGGCAACAGGCCCGGTAGCAGGTGGGTGCGCCAGCGACGCAGCGCCCCCATCCCATGACAACGGGCCAGCACCACATAGTCGCTGCAGGCGATCCGCCGTGCTTCTGCGCAGAGAATGAGCGCCAGCTTGGGCCAGTGGGTGAGCGCTACCGCCAGGATCACCCCGCGCATGCCCCCCCCTACGGTAAAGCAGATCAGGATCAGCAGCAGCATATGGGGCAGCGCCAGCATGGCGTCGATGAGCAGCCGCACCGCCACATCACATCTGGGGTGAATGAGCGACACGCTTGCCGCCACCATGGCCAGCAGGCCACTGCAGAGAGCCGTGCTGATGCCAAGCTCCAGACTGGTGAGGGTACCCTGAAAGGCGCGCAACCAGAGATCCCGCCCCATCTGATCGGTGCCAAACCAGTGGGCCAGCGAGGGGGGCTTCTGGCGCGCCAGCAGATCCATCGGCACATCCTGATGAGAGAGGCTCCAGCCGTAAGTGGCCAGCAGCGCCAATCCGAGCAGGGCAAAAACCAGCCGCAGTATGGAGGGAAGCGGATTAAACAGCATGCTCACCCTCCCAACCCCGATTGATGCGCGCCAGCAGCAAACTGGCCACCGTATTGCCAATAAAGACCAGCAGGGTACAGAAGAGCACTATGCCCATCAGCAAGGGAATATCGCCCCGCAGCCCTGCATCCACGGTGGCCTGGCCGAGCCCCGGATAGGAGAAGACCTTCTCCGCCAACAGCGAGCCGCCAATCAGCTCGCCAAGGGAGGCAAACTGCAGGCAGAGCGCCGGGGTCAGGGCGTGGCGCAGCACATGAAAACGCAGCATGGGCCAGCCGCCATCCCCCTGAGCGCGGGCGTAGCGGATAAAGTCGCTCTCCAGCACCTCGGCCACCCGCGCCCGGGTATGCAGGGCAATATTGCCCAGCCCGAGCAGGGCGAGCGTGGTGACCGGCAGCAGCAGATGACGCAACCGCATGGCCCAATCCGCCTCATCGGCAGCGAGCCCCGGCGTCCAGGCGCAGCAGACCGGCAGTAGCGGCCAGTGCACCGCAAACAGGGCGAGCAGCAACAGGCCGACCCAGAAGGTGGGCAGGGAGGCAAGCAGGTAGGCAAAGCGGCAAATAAGACGATCAGGCCAGCGGTTGAGATAGCGACCGGCGCAGAGGCCCAGCAAAATCCCGAAAAAGCCGGAGAGCAGCCAGGCACCCGCCAGCAACAGGAAGGAGGCAGCAAAGCGCTGGCCTATTACCTCACCCACAGGTGCGTTATAGAGCATGGAGTAACCGAGATCCCCCTGCAGCACCTGGCTAAACCAGTGCCAGTAGCGCAGCCAGAGCGGCTGATCCAGCCCCCAGCGGGCGGCAATTCGGGCGTACTGCTCCGGCGGCACATGGAGCAGATCGTTGCCGATATAGGCCTTGATGGGGTCGATGGGGGAGTAACTCAGCAGCACAAAGGTGGCGACAGAGACCAGACATAACAGCCCTGCCAGACGCAGCAGGGCTTTTAGCAACAGATAACCTGAATGACTCAAGGGCGAACTTAACGGCACGTCCACCGCCAATCCTGCAGGTTGTTGAGGAGTGACCAGCTACCGTGGATTTCCGGCGCCCCCTTGCCAAGATCGATGCAACGGTTGGCGAGATAGGTGTGCTGCACATTGAGCAGCCAGGCCCAAGCGGCATCTCCCTGCACTCCGGCGCCGGTTTTGCCATCCCACTCCACCTGCTGCCAGAACGGCACGGCCGCCTGCCAGTTCGGGGCATCAAGCGCCTGCTTGAGGTGGCTATCCACCACAGGGTTGCTGTAGTAGCCCGGATTGTAGAACTCCACGCCACCGGAGCCGCTCTGGTAGTGGTGATAGAGCTCCATGGGATCCAGACTCCCCCACCCCATCAGCACCGGATTGGCGTGCATCTCCCGCTCCACCTGCTCCCAGCTGCCGGACTTGAGGCTCACCTCGAGGCCGATGGGTTTGAGCATGGCGCGCACCGCTTCCGCCAGATCCCGGCGGGTGCTGTCACCACTGGTGTACCAGAGGGTAAAGGCGGCGCGCAGGTCGCCCTTGTGGCGAATGCCGTCACTGCCCATCTTCCAGCCCGCCTCGTCTAGCAGGGCGTTGGCATGGGCGACATCGCCATCCTTGAAGGCGGTGGCTTTGTTTAGCCAAGGCAGGCCTTCTACCGCGCTGTAAGCGGGGATGGCATGTCCTTCCAGCAGCTGATCGGCCAGCAGCTTGCGGTCGATGGCGTAGTTGATGGCGCGGCGCACCGCTACATCCGAGGTCACGTCGTTGCCGATGGGATAACCCTTGGCATCCTTGCCACCCGCTAGCGGAATGGGGAAGACGATGCCGCGGTTCTCGACACTCGGCCGCACCCACAGCTTGAGGGAAGCAGGCACGGTTGGCACCAGTGACGGGGCGATGCGCACCACATCGAGCTGGCTACTCTGGGCCGCGGCATAGGCGCTCTCTTCATCGATAAAGACAAACACCAGCCGTTTGAAATCATTGTTGCCGCCGGCGTAATAGGGGTTCGCCTCCACCACCAGCTGTTGCCCGGGCAGGAAGCTCACCAACCGGTAAGGGCCGGCACCGACCGGTTTTTGAGCATAGGCTTTTGCGTCGTAATCCCGCTTCGACACTATCCCCAAGGATCCCAGCACGTTGACGAAGGTGCTCTGAGGGGCGCTAAGAGTGATGGCCACCTCGGTGGGCGAGAGCACCTTGGCCGAGACAAAGTTGCCCATGTCGATCTTGCCGCCGCCCTTGGCTGCGCTGTTGTAGGTAAAGGCCACATCTTCGGCGGTGAGCGGCGCGCCGTTGGAGAATTTCAGGTCAGGCTTGAGGGTAATGAGCCACTCCTTGCCATCCTTGCTCGGGGTCACCGCTTGGGTGAGCACATTCTGCCAGCTGAGATCGGCGTTCTGCTTGAGCAGCGGGCTATGCAACAGCAGGTAGCTGCCGTGGCTCCAGCCAAGCAAAGGGTCAAACCCTTCGGTGGGTTCGGCGCCGATGGCGAGCTTAAGCTCGGCAGGCACAGGTTGGACAGCGGCCAGCGCCGCGTGAGAGGCAGTGCCCAGCAGCAGGGTCAACAGGGCAGTAGCGCTGGATCTAGCGTAATGGCGAAGGGAATTGCGCGGAACAGTCATGGGGATCCTTCTTGTTTTGTACCACTCACGGATCATCACTCAAAAAAGAGGCGGAATGCGTGTCTGAACATGGGAGTGAGGGGCCAAAATGGCCCCCTATTCTAAACTTGATTTCGCGTGAAACCTAGCGACTATGCCGGTTGACCGCGCCGGGCACCGAATAGCCGTCTGCGACCCAGATCCACACCGCTAGCCCCTTGCTGCACCGGCAAGGAGAGCAGCATCTTGAGGGTGCTGCTCACCAGCGTTCTACCCTGATTAGCACCGAGATGGGGTTCGAGCGGCGACATCAGGGAGCAGGCCAGCAACTGACCACTTTCGGGCAATTCACCCACCATAAAGGTCATGTTGCCGCAGGGGAGCTGCAGGGCGAGTCGATCGCTGCTGCTGCGCACCGGCCAAAGCTGATCCGGCCCCGGCAGCACCACCACGCTCAACATCCAGGGGGTGAGCACGCAGCCAAGCCACTGCTCTTCAAACAACACGCACTCCGCAACGATTGGCATGGTGACGTGATAGAAGGGCAACGCCTGCATCTCTTCGCGAGCGATCCGCTCGTACTGGGCTACCAGCAAGGGTGCTGGATTGGTGGCAAAACCGGCAAACTCCTGTGCCGTCTCCGGTACTCTCTCCAGCACTCTATCAACCTCGCTTAAATGGGACTGCGCCATAGGCCCTCCCGCGCTTGTTCAGCTTTCTCCTGCTCAGAGAGCGGGATGGCGGGGGCTCCGACACTGGCCAGCAGGGTCAAGATCCGATCCGTCGCCTCCCCCATGGCCGCCGCCACCACAGGGGTGAGGCCAATGCGCGGTTCGAGGGATTCGGGCTCGACCCCGATCAGGGTGAGCCGCTTTGGCGACTCCCCCGTCATATGCAGCGCCGAGAGCACATCCGCCAGCCCCAGCTGATGGGGGGAGATCTTGCGGCCAAACAGGGTCGGGATCTCCTCATCTTTCAGAGTCACTACGGTGCCCGGCGGATTACCGCTGCGCACCGCATCCACCAGAATGATGTGATCGCGACTGGCCATCGCTTCGAGCAGCTCCATGCCGGCGGTACCGCCGTCGAGCAGCTCGATGCCGGGGGCGAACCAGTAGTTGCGCCCCAGCGCCTCGACGATGCGAACCCCCACCGCCTCATCGCTCAACAGCAGGTTGCCGACGCCCAAGATCAGGATGTTCATCACAACACCTTCACCTGAGTTGTTTCGCCACTCTGGGTATCCACCACATGCACCGCGCAGGACATGCAGGGATCGAACGAGTGGATGGTGCGCACCACTTCCAGCGGCTTGGCCGGATCGGCTACCGGGGTACCCACCAGCGATTGCTCGTAGGGGCCGGGTTCATCGTTGAAGTTGCGCGGGCCCGAGTTCCAGGTCGATGGCACCACCGCCTGATAGTTCTCGATCTTGCCGCCCTTGATGACGATCCAGTGGGAGAGCATGCCGCGCGGCGCCTCTTCAAAGCCCACTCCGCGAAACTCCTTGTCCGCCGGGATCTCCGCCTTGATATAGGCGGTGGTATCCCCCTTGCCGATGTTGTCCACCAGCGCCTTCCACTGGTGCGCCAAGGTATCTTTGAGCACGCAGCAGCGCACCGCACGGCCGATGATGCGGCCCATGGTGGAGTGCAGCTGCTCAGTCTTGATGGCCGAGCCGGTGAGCGCCTTGTAGATGCCGTTCAGCTGATCGAAGTGCGCTACCGTCTCCGGGTGTTTGGCGGCCAGCTTGACCAAGAGGTCTGCGAGCGGCCCCACCTCCACCACCTTGCCGTAGAAGGTGGGGGATTTGACCCAGGAGTATTTGCCGTCATCCTGCCAGCCGGTGTAGTTCGGCTCGGTCTTGCCCTCCCACGGCTTGAGAGGCTCGTCATCCTTGTACCAGGCGTGCTTGTTGCTCTCGGCGATGCCGTCCATCAGCCAGCCATCCTGATGGCTCTCGATGGGGCGATATCCCGCCAGATTGCCATTCTCGATATAGCCGCCCGGCATCAGGAAGCTGCCTCCGTCACCGTCGGTGGGGAGCTCCGGCACGCTCAGGTAGTGCTTGGCCCCCTGCCCCAGATGCAACCACTCGGGGTAGTGCGCGGCGATGATGGCAGCATCCACCTTGTAGACCTGCTCGATAAACTCGCCGAGCCGGTCGATAAAGCTCTTCACATAGAGCAGCCGCTCGAGGTTGAGCACGCTTGGTGCATCCAGATTGATGGGGTTGGCCACGCCGCCCACCGCCAGATTCTGGATGTGCGGGCTCTTGCCACCGAGGATGGCGACAATGCGGTTGGCATCGCGCTGGCACTCCAGCGCCTGCAGGTAGTGGGCCACGGCGATGAGGTTTACCTCCGGGCTCAGCTTCATCTCCTTGTGACCCCAATAACCGTTGGCAAAGATGCCGAGCTGGCCGCTCGCCACCAGCGCGCGGATCTTGTCCTGCACCTTGGTCAGTTCATCGGCACTGTTGAGGGACCAGGTTGATACCCCCTCGAGCATGTCCGCCGCTTTTTGCGGATTGGCCTCAAGGGCCGCGGTGATGTCCACCCAGTCCAGCGCGGAGAGCTGATAGAAGTGGACGATGTGATCGTGGATGTTGTGGGCCGCGATGATGAGGTTGCGGATAAACTGGGCGTTGACCGGCACCTTGGCACCGATGGCGTTCTCCACCGCTCGCACCGAGGCGATGGCGTGAATGGAGGTACATACCCCGCAGATGCGCTGCACTATCATCCAGGCATCGCGCGGGTCGTTGCCCTTGACGATCTCCTCCATCCCGCGCCACATGGTGCCGGACGACCAGGCTTTGGTCACTTTACCGCCTTCGATTTCGCAGTCGATACGCAGGTGCCCCTCAATGCGGGTGATGGGGTCTATGGTGATACGTTGGCTCATACGTTGGCTTTCCCTCGGGCCTGATAATCTTGGTGAACACGTTCAAGTGATGGCAGTACCGGCAGCAGCCGGATCAACAGCAAATAGGCACACACCTCGATGGCAACAAAGCCCAGAGAGATCAGCACCTCCTCCGCAGAGGGGAAGTAGTGGTAGCCATTGCCGGGGTTGAAGGCGAGCAGGGAGTAATCCAGCCGCCAGAGGGCGGCGCCCAGCAGCATGCTGAGGGCCCCCAGGAACAACATGCGCGAATCCCGGCGGCTCTTGTCCCAGTGGAACACCAGCAGCGGGAAGATCATCAGCGCAATCTCGCTCCAGAACATGATGGAGAAGCGATTGAACTCGGAGAGATACTCCGACTTGTCGTGGATGACGATCTCGGCAAAGCGCAGCGCCACAAACAGTATCAGGAAGATGTCGATCACCTGGGTCAGCTTGTAGAAGAGCGACTTCTCATTGGGGCCCCGCCCCGCCAGTCCCGCCTGCACCAGAGAGCCCTCAAATACCACGATAGAGAAGCCCATGATGAAGGCGGTCAGCAGCGAAAAGACCGGCAGCAACTCGTAGCTTTGCCAGAGCGGATGGATCTTCTCCCCCGCCACTATCATCAACGAGCCCATGGAGGATTGGTGCATGGTGGGCAGCAGAGCCCCCAGCGCCAGCACGAAGAACATGATCTTGTTGAGGCGAATGAGGGACGCCTTCCAGCCGAACTTCTCCAGCAGCACGGGAGCGAACTCCAGCGCCATCACCCCGATATAGATGGTCATGCAGACCGCCGTCTCGAACAGCACCGAGGAGGTGTTGAAGTGACCGGGCAGGTAGAAGTACGGCAGGTTCCAGTAACGGCCCACGTCGATGGTGATGGAGAGGCCGCCCAGCGAGTAGCCAAACAGGCTCGCCAAAAGAGCCGGCCGCACCAGCGGATGATACTCGCCCCGGTTGAACACATAGACAGCCCAGGCCAGTGCCCATCCGCCGCAGGCGAAACCGGTGCCGATCAGCAGATCGAACGAGATCCAGAGTCCCCAGGGATAACCGCCATTCAGATCAGTGACCGAACCCAGCCCGAAGACGAGGCGTTTTAAAATCAACATGCCGCACAGCACGGCAAAGGGGGCCAGCACCAGCACAGGCCAGCTGACCAGCTTGCCGCCGAGGGGATACGCCTTGTGGTTACTCATGATCCTTGCCTCCCTTTGTGGTGCCCTGATCCTTGATCTGCGCACTCCCCTGATCATGGCCATCGTCATGATGGTGTTCGTGACCATTCTTGGTGTTGCGGCGAATGAGCACCGAGAGGCCGGTCAGCACCACCATGGGCAGCACCATCCCCTTGTAGAGGGTGTGCTGGATATGCTCGGAGCGGGCACCGGAGGAGAGCTCCGGCAAGTCGGGCATGTCGAGCTTGGTATAGGGCACCCCGGCCAGCACCAGCACCTGGGTGCCGCCCCCCTCTTTCTCGCCATAGACGTAAGGCTGGTAGTTGGGCACCTCGTGCAGGTAAGGGTCGTTGGCAGAGAGGGTCTGGCGCGGATAGGCATATTCGCTGCCCGGAGTCGCCAGCAGACGACGCTTGGCCTCGGCCATCAGCTCCTCGCGGGTGCCGAAGATCACGGCGCCGGTCGGGCACACCTCGACACAGCCGGGCAACTTGCCCTGATCGATCCGCTCCAGCCCTTTCTGGTTGCAGAGCTCGCACTTGTGGATCGCCCCCAGCGGGTTGTCATAGTCATATTTGGGCACATCGAACGGGCAACCCACCATGCAGTAGCGACAGCCGGTGCAGACGCTCGGGTCGTAGTGAACGATGCCGGTCTTGGGATCTTTTTTAAGAGCCTGCACCGGACAGACAGAGACGCAGTTGGGATCGACACAGTGCATGCACTGCTTCTTGATGTAGGCGTAGCCATCCACCAGCTGATCCTTGTGCTCGCCAGTGCCGCTCTTCCACACCTGAATGATGTTGTTGGTGTAAGGGGTCAGCTTGTCGTTGTTGGACCAGGTTTGCGCCCCGGCTGGGTTGGTCGGGTTGCCGTTGAGGCGCTGACACTCCGCCACACAGGCCTGACAGCCGACGCAAAGGGTAGAGTCATACAACATGCCGAGCGCGCCGGGAATGGGCGGCTTGTTCTTGGCCGCCGCCAGTGCGGTGCCGGGTACGGCTGTGCCCGCCGCCAGTGCACCGACGGAGGCAAATTTGAGGAAGTTTCGTCTGTTCACGGTTACTCCTCCCGTGATGGGTGCTGCCCGGCTTCGTGGCGTTTTTGCTGGCGACCGAGTTCACGCACCGTCATCAGACTCACCCCTACCAGCACCCCGAGGGCACCACCGATAAGGCCGGTCGCGGTGGGCGAGGTATAGCCCCCCTCCTGAATTTTTACATCGGGTTTATCCACCCGCGGAGTCGGGTTCTCGACCTTGGCGAGCTGGAAGATTCCCTTGCTAAAACCGACCCCCTGCTCGTTGCAGC
>NZ_JBFODN010000227.1:0-4247 GCF_040908345.1 Aeromonas sp. R3-1 | reverse complement strand
GCTCATGTCGCCAATCCGCACCACCGCATCCAGCCCTTCACTGATGGGGTCTACCACCCGGTTGGTCAGTTCCAGCTCCACCTGCAGGGCGGGATAGGCCTGCAAAAACTTGGCAACCAGGCGCCCGACCACCAGTTGCCCCGTCTCGATGGGCACCGCCAGTTTGAGGGTGCCGGTCACCTCCTGCTGGCTGGCGCTCAGCATCAGCTCGGCTTCGGTCAGGGCATCGACCGCCTTGCTACAGTGCAGGTAGTACTTCTCCCCCTCCTCGGTCAAAGTGAGCTGACGAGTGGAGCGATAGAGCAGACGCACTCCGAGCCGCTGTTCCAGCTCCGCGATGCGGCGGCTGACCATCGCCTTGGTCATCCCCAGCTCGCGGGCGGCCCCCGTAAACGAGCCCTTGTCGACGATACGCACCAGAATTAACGCGGCATTGAGATCCATTGTTGCACCAGTGAAACTGTATATCTCGTGAACCAATACTAATCGAAACAGTTGACCAGTGTTAGCCTGCGCCCCTTAAGTTCAGGAATCACAAAAATGAGTCAACACAAAAAAATTCCCCTGCTGGCAGCCATGATATTGGCGCTGCTCGGTCTGCTGTTCGCCGGTTACTGGTATCTTCACGGCCGCTATTTTGAAAGCACCGACAACGCCTATCTGCAAAGTGAAGTGACCGGGATCAGCTCCAAGCTGCCCGGCTATATCCGCGAAGTGCTGGTCACCGACAACCAGCCGGTCAAAGCGGGCCAACTGATCGCTCGTCTCGATGATCGCGAATACAAAACCAGGGTCGCGGAGGCCGAAGCCGACCTGCGCCTCAATCAGGCGACGGCCGAAAATCTGGCCGCCACCCGCACCCAACAACTGAGCCTGATCCAGCAGGCCGAGGCCAAGGTCGCCTCCGCCAATGCCGAACAGCTGCGCGCCAGCCAGCAGGTCAACCGGATCAGTCAGCTCAACCAGCGCCACTACAGCTCGCAAGATAGTCTGGACGAGGTGCGTGCCGGCCTGCAGGTCAATCAGGCGCAAGCCCGGGAGGCCCAAGCCGCCCTGCAAGCGGCCCGTGAGCGACTGCTGGTACTGGATGCCGAGCGCAAACAGAATCTGGCCAAGCTGGCATTGAGCGAAGCGCAACTGGAGCAAGCCAAGCTGGAGCTAGGTTATACCGAGCTGCGGGCACCGGCCGATGGCATCATCGGCAAGCGCAGCCTGCGGGAAGGGCTCTACGTCCAGTCCGGTATGCAGGTCGCCAGCCTGGTGCCGCTGCAGCAGGTGTGGGTCGAGGCCAACTTCAAGGAGACCCAGCTCGCCCATATGCAGCCGGGCCAGAAGGTCGAAGTGGTACTCGATGCCTACCCGGATCAACCGGTCGAGGGGATCATCGACAGCCTGGCTCCGGCGACCGGCGCCAAGTTCGCCCTGCTGCCACCGGAGAATGCCACCGGCAACTTCACCAAAATCGTGCAACGGGTACCGGTGAAGATCCGCATCCCCGAGCCGGGCCCGCTGGCAGGCAAGCTGCTGCCGGGTCTCTCGACCGAAGTGATCGTGGATACCCGCACTCCTGATCCCGTGGTGGCTGCCAACTGATGGAACCCATTCCACGTCGCAACTGGATCGCGGTCATGGGGGGCCTTATCGGCGCCTTTATGGCCATCCTCGATATCCAGATCACCAATGCCTCCCTGAAGGACATTCAGGGGGCCCTGTCAGCCACCCTGAGCGAGAGCTCCTGGATCTCCACCTCCTATCTGGTGGCGGAGATGATCGCCATCCCCCTGAGCGGCTGGTTGAGCCGGGGGTTGAGTGTGCGCCGTTACCTGCTCTGGACCACCGGTGCGTTTATCGCCGCCTCCGTGCTCTGCTCGTTCAGCTGGAACCTCACCAGCATGATCGTCTTCCGGGCGCTGCAAGGCTTCACTGGCGGGGCGCTGATCCCGATGGCCTTTTCCCTCATCGTCACCCTGTTGCCGCTACAGAAGCGGGCCACCGGCATGGCGCTTTTTGGCCTCTGCGCCACCTTCGCCCCCGCCATCGGCCCGACCCTCGGTGGCTGGCTCACCGAGCAGATGTCGTGGCACTACATCTTCTATCTCAACGTGCCGCCGGGACTGCTGGTGATAGCCATGCTGGCCCACGGGCTTGATAAAAAACCGGTGGACTGGGCCGTGATCAAGCGGGTAGACCTCATCGGGATTGTCACCATGGCGCTCGGCCTCGGCCTGCTGGAGGTGGTACTGGAAGAGGGCAACCGGGAAGACTGGTTCGGCTCAAGCTTCATCGTGCGACTGGCAGTCATTTCGGCGGTGGCGCTGGTGTTCTTCGTCATCAGCCAGCTGATCCGCCGTCACCCGCTGGTCAATCTGCGGCTGCTGCACAACCCGCGCTTCGCGCTGGCCTGCTTCGCCTATCTGATCCTCGGCATGGCGCTGATGGGATCTATCTATGTGTTGCCGCTCTACATGACCCAGATCCACAACTACAACGCGCTGGAAATCGGCGAAGTCCTGATGTGGATGGGGCTGCCGCAACTGCTGGTGCTACCGCTGGTGCCCAAACTGACCCACAAGATAGACCCGCGCTATCTGGTGAGTTTCGGCTTCCTGATCTTCGCCGTCAGCTGCTTTATGAACGTCAACATGAGTGCCGACTACGCCGGGCCGCAGCTGATCCAGTCACTGATCGTGCGGGCGCTGGGGCAGCCCTTCATCATGGTGCCGCTCTCCCTGGTCGCCACCGCCAGCCTGAGCCACGACGAGATCCCCTCCTCCTCGACCCTGCTCAACGTGCTGCGCAACCTGGGTGGTGCGTTCGGTATCGCCATCATCGCGACCATGCTCGATAACGATACCCGCACCCATGTGCTGCAAATTGGCAGCACTCTGGCCGCCAGCAGTATCGAGGGGCAAAACTATCTGCTGCAACTGGCCCAGAGCATGATGGCGCAGAGTTCAGGCCCCGAGATTGCCCAGCAGCAAGCACGGGCCATGCTGGCCAATACCATCAACCGGGAGGCGGCCATCATGGCCTACAACCAGGTGTTCTACATCATGGGGATCTTCCTGCTGATCGCCAGCGCACTGATGCTGTTGCTCAAATCCCCCGCCCCACGGGCTGCGGATGCCGAACCGCTAGAGGCGTGAAAAACGCCGGGCATAAAACGAAAAACGGGCCAATGCCCGTTTTTCGTTATCTGTTGCCTGCACTCAACCAGAAGACGTTATCCCGCCAGCGACCCTGCAATCAGGAATTGCGCTGCGAAGTAGCTACTCATCACCCAGGCGCGGGCGTGGGGAAAGGGGCGGCGGAAGCGATCGAGCGCCAGCATGCTGTCGGAGAAGAGGAACATCAGCGCCCCCACCAGAGCGGCGGCCGAACCGGCAGTGAGAGAGGCGTGCCAGGCACCGGCGGCCACCCAGGCCATGCCAATGATCACCAGCATGTAGCAGAAGACCGGGATCCGCATCTCCCCCAGCTTGCCCCACAGCAGGCCAAAGACCATGCCGGCGATCAGCAACAGCAGCAAACCATCCACCAGATTGAGCAACAACGGCCCTTGGGCAAAACCGACGATATAGCAGAGATGCGCGACAAGAAATGCCGCCAACCCCTGAATGAAGCGATCGCTTGGCAACATCAGCAGCACATCGCCCGCCAGCGAGAGACAAAGGCCGAGCAGGATCCAGGCGTGTGAACCATCGTGGTCATAACTCTGGTAGCCGAACGCCAACGCGATGATAAGCAGCATGGTCAGCGGCTTGCTGATATAGAACTGGCGGCTGTCTGAACCGTAGGCAGCACGGATGTGCCACCAACCTGAAGCGATGATCAAGAAACTCAATAACATGCCCTGCTCCTCACCTGTTGCTCGCAGTCATACGGCAACCGTTTTTATCATGGTGCAGGGTAACAAATTCCCTCCCCCAGTGGCAGGGGTGCTTATCAAATGGGCAGGCTAAGCCTAAAGTCTAATTGCCGCCCCGAGTGGTTCAGGGCATAAGTGATGGGTCTGGAGGATCACCATGGAAGAAGCTATGAAGAACTATCTGCCCGCCATCGATATCATGATGTGCCATCTGGGGATCAGCTTTGAGCAGGCCTGCGAACAGCTGGGTCTTAGCCAGCAGGAGCAACAGGCACTGGATCAGTTGCAGCAACAGCAGAGCCAAGCCAACTAGCTTGGGTTGAATCATAGAAGAGAAGACCGCCAGCAGGCGGTCTTCTCTTTTAGTCTCTGTGATAAT
>NZ_JBFODN010000226.1:0-21749 GCF_040908345.1 Aeromonas sp. R3-1 | reverse complement strand
GGTGGGAGCCTATCAATCTGGTAGGGGATTTATCAAAATGGTATCGAGATGGCCCCCCAACTGCGGATACGGCCGAGGCGTGATAGCCAGCGTGGATAGGCTGAACACTGCAGACATAAAAAGCCGCAGGCATAAAAATGGGGCCGCCAGAGCGACCCCAAACGGGCGGGTTATCCCTAAATAGCCCACCCCCCAGCATAAAAGAGCACCAGCGCCAGGGCGATGACCACGGTGCCGACGTTGAGCTTGTGCCACTCCTTCGAGCAGATGCGGCCGATCACCAGCGAGCTGAAGCCAAGCATGATGCCGGTGACAATATTGCAGGTGAGCACAATAAATACCGCGCACACCAGCCCGGACATGGCCCCGACAAAGTCATCGAAATCGAGCTTGGTGACATTGCTCAGCATCAAGAGCCCCACATACATCAGGGCCGGTGCGGTGGCATAGGCCGGCACCAGATAGGAGAGCGGCGAGAGGAACAGCATCAGCAGGAACAGGCCACCGACCACGGTCGCGGTCAGGCCGGTTTTGCCCCCCGCCGCCGTGCCCGCCGCCGATTCGATATAGACGGCAGCGGGGGCCGCCCCCACCAGACTGGAGAAGATGCTGCTGACCGAGTCGGCACTGAGCGCCTTGCCGCTGTTGATGATGTGACCATCCTTATCCAGCAGGTTGGCCTGCCCCGCTACCGCCCGGATGGTGCCGGTGGCATCGAATACCGCCGTCATCACCAGCGCCAGTACGCTGGGCAACACCAGCGGCGAGAGGGCCCCCATGATATCCAGACTGAAGATGAGGGACTTGCCCTGATCGTCCGAGAGGCTCGGCAGGGCGAACAATCCCTGATACTTCACCGCCGGATCGAAGATAAGGCCGAAGATGGAGATGGCGATGATCACCAGCAGGATCCCCCCCGGTACTCTCAGCTTCTCCAGCCCGAAGATCACCGCAAGGCCGATCAGGGACATGATGACCGGCATGGAGGTGAAGGCCCCCAGCGCCACCGGCAGCCCCTCCAGCGGGTTCTTGATCACCAGCCCCACCCCGTTGGCGGCGATAAGCAGCAGGAAGAGACCGATACCGATACCGGTGCCGTGGGCAATCCCCATGGGCAGGTTGTCGAGGATCCAGCTACGCACCCCGGTCACCGAGATGGCGGTAAACAGCACCCCCATCAGGAAGACGGCGCCCAACGCCACCGGAATGGGGATCTGCTGCCCCAGCACCAGACTGAATGCAGTAAACGCCGTGAGGGAAATAGCGCAGCCGATGGCCATCGGCAACTTGGCCCAGAGCCCCATCAAGAGCGAACCGAACCCCGCCACCAGACAGGTGGCGACAAACACGGCGCCGGGGGGAAAGCCCGCCTTGCCGAGCATGCTCGGCACCACGATCACCGAGTAGACCATGGCAAGGAAGGTGGTGAGGCCCGCCAGCACCTCCTGTCTGACGTTGCTGCCCCGCTCGCTGATCATAAAGTAGCGATCAAGAGCCGTGAGCGGCTGTTGCTTTGCTGCGCTCTGGCTGGCGTCATCATTGGCCAGCTGTTCCACGCTGTTTGTCCTGCTGTTTGCTTGGGTCATACCCAACTCCTTCACACGCGCCTGAATGTTCCATGACGAAATGGCGACAGGATCTGCGGGTCTGCCTCGCGCCAGTTTGATAAAAAAACAGGCGATGGCGGCAGAGGATGCGACAGACAGACCAGGGCAGGCAGCCTTGACTCAAACGTTTGCCTTGCTGGTCAAAAAAACCGGGCCATTTCACGTTCTATGCGGGGAGATCCCCTGTGGTGCGGCAAGACTGGCCTCCTGTTGGGTACGCCAGCCGCCGTATTCGTTGGGGCTGCGCCGCGGCAGCCCACTCCAGCCCCTACCCCCGTTCATGCACCAGTTGGCCATCCACATAGGTGCGGTAGATGGATCTGTCATCCCCCAGGGTCAACAGCACAAAGAGCTTGTCCCGCAAGGTGGTGGAGTTGTCATAACGCAGTTGCTGCAGCGGGGTGGCGACCGGGTCGAGCACCACGAAGTCCGCCTCCTTGCCCACCGCAAAGCTGCCGATCTTCTCGTCCAGCCCCAGCGAATGGGCGCCGCCCAGGGTGGCCAGATAGAAAGCCTGATAGGCCGAGAGCCGCTCGCCCTGCAACTGCATCACCTTGTAGGCCTCGTTGAGGGTCTGCAGCATGTTGAAGGTGGTGCCGGCGCCTATGTCGGTGCCCATCCCCACCTTCACCTGCTTGCGCCACGCCTTGTGCAGCTTGAACAGGCCGCTGCCGAGATAAAGATTCGATGTGGGGCAGAAGGCGATGGTGGAGCCGGTCTCCTTCAGGCAATCCCACTCCTGCTCTTCCAGATGGACGCAGTGGGCAAACACGCAGTTGTGGCCGGTGAGCCCATGCTGGTGATAGACATCGAGATAGCCCTTGTGCGCCGGGAAAAGAGATTTGACCCAGGCGATCTCATCCTTGTTCTCGCACAGATGGGTGTGCAGATAGGTGGTGGGAAACTCTTCGCGCAGTCGCCGCGCCATCGCCAGCTGCTCGGGTGTCGAGGTGGGTGCAAATCGTGGTGTGATGGCATAGAGCATTCGACCGTTGCCGTGCCAGCGCTCGATAAGCTGCTTGCTCTGCACATAACTGCTCTCGGCGGTATCGAGCAGATAGTCGGGTGCATTGCGATCCATCATCACTTTACCGGCGATCATCCGCATATTGATGCGGCTGGCCGCCTCGAACAGGGCATCCACCGACTCGGGGTGAACGGTGCCGAACACCAGCGCCGTGGTGGTGCCGTTTCGCAGCAGCTGCTTGATAAAGAAGGTGGACATCTCGCGGGCATATTCGAGATCGTTGTAGCGCCGCTCGGCCGGGAAGGTGTGGCGGTTGAGCCACTCCAGCAGCTGCTCGCCATAGGCTCCCACCATTTCACTTTGGGGATAGTGAATGTGGGTATCGACAAAGCCGGGCACTATCATCTTGCCGCGATAATCCCGCACCCGCACCTCGGCCGGAATGCGATCTTTCCCCTCCTCCCACTCACCGAACCAGTCGATGCAACCGTTGCGAATGATCAGCAGACCATCCTCTATAAGGCGGGCGTTGGACTCAATCTCCTCGGGCTGATCCACCACCCGGGTGATATCGAAGAAGCTGCCGCGTACCGCTTTGACAGAGTTGTCGTTTTTCATAACCGTTTCCCTGTTTTTCTTGTTCTGTTGACGTTTTTTGCCGGCTTAACCGTCAGATCCGTTCCACTTGTGGCGCCACCGCCTGCCCGGGCACTGGCTCTGGTGAACCCTCAAGCTTGCTGGCCAATGGCTGGCCCGCACTGCGGGCGGTAAAGATCACATCCGGCTTGTCGCTCAGCTGGATCACTTCAACCGCCTCTGCATCCCTGACGGCCGCCTTGCGTTTGCGGCTTTGCGGCAGCACCAGATTCATGATGATGGCGGTGATGCCGCCGGCGCAGATGGGGTTCTCAACCAGCATGTAGATACCCGCCGGCAGCACCTTGAACACGTTCGGGTCGTAGGAGACGCCGAGCCCAAGACCCAGCGAAGTGGCGACAATCAGGGTCTCACGCCGATCGAAACCGTGGCTGATGATGATGCGACCACCGGCGATGGCAATCATGGAGAACATGATGACCATGGCGCCCCCCATCACAGGTGACGGGATAGTAGTGAAGAAGCGCCCTACTACGGGGAAAAGCCCCAGCAGCACCAGGATGACGGCGATAAACTTGCCCACGTGGCGTGACGCCACTCCGGTCATCTGAATGACGCCGTTGTTCTGGGCAAAGGTGGTGAGTGGCAAAGAGCCGAGGGCCGAGGCGATCACCGAGACCAACCCGTCCGCCAGCACACCGCCGGAGAGCCGTTTTTGAAACTCGGGGCCCTGAATATCCCGGTGGGAGACCATGGCGGTGGCGGTGATGTCCCCCACCGCCTCCAGCACGCTCAACAGATAGATGGTGCCCGCCAGCATAAAGGCGTGAAAATCGAAGGAGAAACCGTACTTGAACGGGATCGGCACCGTAATAAGCGGCAGGTTCTCAAGGGCGGAAAAATCCACCATGCCGAGCATCAAGGCCACCGCATAGCCCACCATCAGGCCGATGGCAATGCCGCTCATCCGCAGCAGCGGGCTTCGGCTGCAGTTGAAGGCGACGATAACGCAGAGCACCAAGAGCCCCAGCCCGATGTTCTCGTATTTGCCAAAGGTGCCGCTGCTCATGGCGGAGAAGCCGCCGCCAAAGTCGATGATCCCCACCTTGATAAGGCTCAGGCCAATCATCAGCACCACCACACCGCTCACGGTCGGGGTGATCACCCGCTTGAGGTAGGGCAGCACAAAGGAGGAGCCCATCACCAGAAAGGCACCGACAAAGGAGACCCCGAGCAGGGTCGAGACGATCAGCTCCTCATGGATGCCATCTTTTTTCATGGCGCCGCCGAGCGCGATCATCACGGTGACAAAGGAGAAGTTGACCGACTGGATGGAGAGCAGCCCCGAACCGATGGGGCCATAACGGTTCACCTGCAACCAGGTGCCGATACCGGAGGCGATCATCGCCATGGAGACCAGATAGGCGGTGATCTCGGTGGAGAGGCCCAGGGCGCCGCCGACGATCAGCGCCGGGGTTACCATGGGAACAAAAATGGCCAGCAGATGGGTCACTGCACCCATCAGGGTTTGATAAAACGGGGGTTTGTCTTCCAGCTCGTAAATAAGATCCGAGTGCTTGCGTGTTGTTTTAGACATCGTGTTTGTCCCATCACACAGAATGTAGGCGGAGTACTCATTCCGCCGTCAGGCGCTGGGGGCGAGCGTTCACCCGCCCCTCACCTTTTCTTTTGTTATGCCGACACTTTTTGCTCCAGCTTGCCCAGTTCGCGCAGGATCTGTTCCGGCGTGAAGTGCCACTTGCGCAGCCAGACACCGCAGGCGTCGTGGATGGCGGTGGCGATGGCGGGTGCCGCGCCGTTCACCCCGATCTCCGAGATGGACTTGGCGCCGTAGGGGCCAACCTTGTCGTCACTCGGCACCAGGAAGGCCCGGAAGTCGCGGGGAATGTCGCCAATCTTGGGCGCGCCATAGCTCTTCAGATCCCGGGTGAGCGGGATGCCCTTGCTGTCGTAGCAGATCTCTTCGGTCATGGTGTGGCCAATGGCCCGCATGGTCGCCCCGTAGATCTGGCCGAGGGCCAGCTCCGGGTTGATGGGGGTACCGCAGTCGAGCAGGGCGTAGAACTTGTCGAGGCGGATCTCGCCGGTTCTGACGTTGACCGCCACCTCGGCGAAGTTGGCCCCGTACGGGAAGGCGAGCTCAGAGGTGATATAGCTGGCGGTGCCCACCAGAATACCGAAGCCGGTACCGGTCTCCGCCTTGTGGGCCAGCATGGCGAGGCTCACCTCCCCCAGCTTGCCGCGCACTATGCCCGGATGAACCAGCTCTACGTCTTCGACCGGCTCGCCCAGCATGGCGGCGGCGTGGAACAGGATCTTCGCCTTGAGGTTCTCGGCCGCCATCTTGGCCGCATTGCCGGAGAAGCAGGTGCCTGACGAGGCGTAAGCCCCCTTGTCGAACAGGGCGTGGTCGGTGTCGCCAGAGATCACATGCACATCGCTGAGCGGGCAACCGAGCACCTCGGCAGTCAGCTTGGCCACCACAGTATCGAGGCCGGTGCCGATATCGGCACCACCGGAGTGGACGATAAAGGTGCCGTCCGATTCCAGCTTGACCATGCAGTTGGCCTGATCGATATCCGGGATCCCCGATTTTTGCATGATGATGGCGACGCCACGGCCGATGCGCCAATCCCCGTCGGCGGGTTTGGGGCTATCCCAGGCAATCAGTTCGCGACCCTGTTTGAGGATGGGCTCGAGGGCGCAGCTGGCCGCATGGGGCACCGAAGTGGGCATCTTGCCCTCGCCGATGGCACCCAGCACCTTGAGGATGTCCCCTTCGTGCACCCGGTTGTGCTCCACCATGTCGAGCTGATCGATGCCCAGTTTCTCGGCAAGTTCGGCAATCGCCATGGTCAGGGCAAAGTTGCCCTTGGGCGCGCCGTAGCCCTGATAGGCGCCGGTCGGACAGATGTTGCTGTAGTAGGTGTTGACGGTAAAGCGCACGTTGTCGCACGGATAGAGCGGCAGGGAGAGCGCCGGGCCGTTGCTTGGCACCGTCAATGAGTGGTTGCCGTAAGGGCCGGTGTTGGCACGAAAATCCATGTCGATGGCGGTGATGGTGCCATCTTTCTTGGCCCCCACTTTCACCTTCACCTTGGCCACGTGGCGGGAGGTGTTGCTGATGAACTCCTCTTCACGGGTGTAGCGGAAGGTGACCGGACGGCCGGTGACTTTTGTGGCCCAGGCGCACACCTCTTCCAGCAGGATATCCTGCTTGGAGCCAAAGCCGCCCCCTACCCGCTCCTTGATCACGTGCACCTGATGCTGCTTCATGCCGACGATGCGCGCCACCTGACGGCGCACGTGCCACGGCACCTGAGTGGATGCGTGAATAACCAGACGATCCCCATCCATGTAGGTGAAGCAGATATGTGGCTCGGTCGGGCACTGCTGGGCCTGGGTCGATTCGTAAGTACGTTCGACGATCTCGTCCGCCTCGGCAAAGCCTTTTGCCACGTCACCGATCTGGCCATGGACACTGGCGGCCAGGTTCTCGTGCGGGCGGGAGCCGATGGGGAAGTTGATGATCATGTGCTCGTCGCCGCGGCGCACCGAGCAGGCGTTCTGCTGCTCCAGATCCGCCGGCGCACCGGCCATGTAGACGATGGGCTCGTCGTGCACCAGCGGTGCATTGGGGGCCATCGCCTCATCGATATTCATGACCGCCGGCAGCACCTGATACTCGACATCGATGAGTTTCAGCGCCGCCAGCGCGACCGCTTCGCTCTCGGCCACCACAGCGGCGACCCTGTCACCTACGTGGCGCAGCTTGCGGCTGAACATACGGCGATCGAGCGGTGACGGCTCGGGTGCGCTCTGGCCACCCGGGGTGTAGTAGATATCCGGGCAGTTGAGGTGAGTGATGACATGCACCACCCCCGGCATGGCTTCGGCGCGGCTCACGTCGAGTTTGGTGATCACCGCATGAGGATGGGGACTGCGCAGCATCTTGATGATCAGTGCATCTTCAGTAACCCGATCCTCCACGTAGCAGGGCTTGGCCTGCACCATCTTGGCGGCGTCCACTTTCGGACAGCTCTTGCCGATATGGCGCAGATCGTCGCGAAACTCCGGGGCGATCTGGCACAGGTAATCGGGATCCTTCATCCGTGAACAGGCAAGCTCGATGGCCTGATAAAACTGCTGATAACCGCCATCGCGGTGAAACAGGCCCGAGAGGGCATCGTCGATTTGATCACGGGTGGGCTCGGGGTGGCGATCAAGCAGGTTGGTGACGATGAGCGCGGCGGCCGGATCGTTGTAGCCGGACTGCACCACGCCCACATCCACCATTGCCTGCTGCACCAGACTGAGCTGGTTCCAGCTGCCCAGCGACTCGGCGGTGCGCACTTCTGATCCATCCAGCTGGGCGGCGATCAGAAGGGAGGCGTTGATCACCTTGCCGTTGAAGAGAATGGCGTCGGAGCCGGCGAAGCCGAAGCCGTCGTCGCTGTTGCGCACCGAGTGCATCCGGCACTGGTTGAACAGCACCCGCTGGGCATTGTCACCGGCCTTGCAGATGACGGTGCGCAGGGCACCGTTCAGGGTAAAGTTGAGTTCCATCATGCTTGCACCTCCTGCTGCTGGCAGTCCACCAGCAGATCCGCCACTACCACACCGGTGATATACCGCTTGTAACTCACGCTGCCCGCCAGATCCTCACGGGGCGCAATCAGCTCGCTCACGGCGGCTTCCAGCGCGGCATCGTGCAGATCGCGGCGCTCCAGATCACGCAAACGCATCGGCTGCGGGGTGACGCCAGCGACTGCCACCCGCATCTCGCCAATGCTGTCGAGGGCCACGGCGGCGGTCATCACCGCCAAGCCATCGGCATTGCGGCTGATGCGGCGAGTGCCGCAGCGCAGTTCAGGCTCCGGCAGCACAACTCCGAGCACCAGGGCATTGCGCTGCCCCGCCAGATAGGCCTCGATGGGTTGCAACAGGTTGTTCTCCAGCACCACCACGGCTTCGAGCACCAGCAACACCGGCAGCAAGGGGGAGTCCTGCTGTTGGCAGGCAAGTTCGCCACCGAGAGTGGCCTGATTGCGCAGATGGCGGGAGTAGATAAACCCCAGCGCGTCGCACAGGGCGGCCGGGGTACGGGGATCATCTTTCAGGGTCTGCAGGGTGACGGTGGCGCCGATATGGAGCTGGCCGTGCTGTTGCTCAATCTGGTCAAGCCCCAGCCTCTCCAGCGAGATGGCGACCTTCTTGTCGGTGCGGGTCGGGGCGGCGTTAAGCTTGCTGCCGCCCCCCATGTAGACGGCGTCGTTGCCGAAGCTGGCCTTGAGTTCCAAAGCCTGACCCAGTTGCTCGGGTCGGAAGAATTGCTCAATCATGTGTCGTCCTTACTCTTGCTGCCCGCCGCCGGGAAAATCCACAGGGCGGGCAATCCGGTCCAAAACTGTGGAAGCTGGCCTTAGGCCAGCTGATCCATCCGTTGCCACAGGCGGCTCGCCACCTTGCTGGCCTGCTCATAAATGGGCGCGACATCGAACGGGAACTCGCGGTCCTGATAGACCATGCGCCCCTCCACCATCACGCTGTTGACGCTGTTCGATCCCATGCCGAAGGCGAGATGGCCACCGAGGTTGCGCGGAGCCAGCGGGGTCGGTGCGTCGTAATCACAGATGGTGAGATCGGCCTTGTAACCTGGCTCCAGGCGGCCAAATTTGGCGCCGAAGTTGCGCTCCAGCAGGGTGTTGCCGTTCCACAGGAAGCGGGCAAAGCTGTCGGGCCACAGCGCGCCACCGGCATCCTTGTGCTTGAAGTAGGCGAACTTGAGCTCTTCAAGCATGTCGGAGCCGATGCCATCGGTGCCGAGCGCCAGATTGCGATACTCCGGCAGGTGCATGTTGTAGCCCACATGGTTGTTCATGTTGGAGCGGGCGTTGTGCACCAGGAAGGCATCGCGGCTGTTGAGCAGCTCGATGTCAGCCGGGCTCAGGTAGATGCCGTGGGCGATCAGGGTCTTGCTGTCGACAAGGCCAAACTCGTCCAGCCGGGCGATGGGCTCCTTGCCATAGTGGTGGTGACCGTGGGCCATGTCGTAGCGGTCTTCCGCCACATGGATATGCAGCCCGCGACCGGTGACCTGCACCGCTTCGCGCAGCATGGCGAGTCCCTCGTCGGGCACGGTGAAGGGGGCGTGGGCACCGATATGGGCTTCCACCAGATAGGGTTCGCTCCCCTTGGCTTTGGCCGCATCGATCTGTTGGGCGAACAGGATGTTCTCCTCCACCCCGGCCTGCAATTCGGCGAGGCCACCGTTGCGATCCGTGGTCTCGAAGCAGGTCATGCCGCGCAGGCCCGCCTCCACAAACCCTTTGCGCAGCACATTCAGGGAGCCCTTGATGAAGTTGGGCGAGGCGTGGTGGTCGATCACCGCACTGCAGCCGCTCTTGATCGCCTCCAGCGAGCAGATGAGACCGCTGTAGTAGAGGGACTCTTCATCGAGCGCCCGATCAAGCCGCCACCAGAGGTTTTTCAGGGTGGATATAAAGTCTGGGCAGGGGGCAATATTGGCCATGATCCCCCGCGACAGGCCGGAGTAGAAGTGGTTGTGGGCACAGACGATGCCCGGCATCACCAGCTTGCCCCCCATCTCCCGATAGTTGGCCTCCGGGTAGAGGGCCCGCAGATTGGGCCCCACCGCTTTGATAAGGGTGCCTTCGATGGCGATATCCACCCCTTCCAGTACCCGGGTCGGCTCCAGCTGGACGGCGGTGACGTTCTTCAGAATAAACATGGTTTGCTCCTTCGCTTATTCGTGGTTCGCTCAGGCCTCGACGGCCCCCAGCAGGTAGTGGTGATGAGCGTGGACATGGCTGATGATGCGGCACATGTCGCCAAGGGCCGCAGGCGCATCCTTGATCCGGCTCTGGGCGTCTATGGTCAGGCGATAGGTCTCGCCGCCCTGACGCACCCGCAGTTCGCCACCATCCGCCAGATAGAAACCGGGGTTGCGGCTGTTGTCGAAGTCCTCGGGCAGGCTGAAGATGGTGACCTTGTCCTGATAGGGCTTGCCCTGCCACGGGCAGAACTGGGCGCAGTTGCCACATTCGTTGCAGTAGGCATCCAGGTGCAGGGTCTGGAACTGATCCTTGAAGCCCGGCACCGCGATGGCGACGTTGGCCCGGTTGGGGCAGACATCCACGCACTTGCTGCAGAGGTAGTTGCACTCGAGGCAACGGTGCGCCTCTTGCGCCACGAAGGCATCACGCTCGTTCTTGTCGACCATGGTGACGGCGATGCTCCCCTTGCGTCGGTAGATCTCATCCTTGCCCGACGGCTGGATGGTCACTTCACTCTGCTGGCTGGCGATATGCTCGCGAGAGAGCACCAGATCCGCGGCGCGGCGGGCACCACCGATGGCACCGACGATGGAGGACGGGCCACTCTGCACGTCACCGATGAGGAAGACGTTGCGACGGCTGGTTTCGCCAGTCTGGCTATCCACCTCGGGCCAGCCATCGCTGCCAAGAGGAATGCCCATCGCTTTCAATACTTCGCAATCAGGCTGCTCGCCGATGGCGGTGATCAGCGCATCCATCTGCATCACTTCGGTCTGCTCGGTGGGCACAGGACGGCGGCGGCCCTGCTCGTCAGGATCCCCCAGCGCCATCATCCGCACGGTGAGCTTGCCATCTTTGTCAAAGCGCTCCGGATTGGTGAGGAAGCAGAAACGTACCCCATCCTCTACCGCTTCCAGAACCTCCTCGCGATAGGCGGGCATCTCTTTTTCGCTGCGACGGTAGATCACGGTCACATCGCTGACACCGGGCACCTTGAGGGCGGCGCGGGCGCAGTCCATGGCGGTGTTACCGGCGCCGATCACCGCCACATGGCGGCCCAGCGGCAGCGGTTTGCCCTGATTGAAGCTGCGCAGGAAGTGGAAGGATTTGTAAATCCGCTCGTGACCCCCCTCGAGGCGCATGCCGCCATTCTTGTCGGCGCCGATGCCGACGAAGACATAGGTAAAGCCCTGGGCGTGCAGCTTGTCGACGGTGAGCGCCGGATCGCAGCCAAACTCGAACTTGACCCCGTGAGCGGCGACAAAGTCGATGTCATGCTGGATAAGCTCCGCTGGGATGCGGAACTCGGGGATGATGTGCTTGACCACGCCACCGGCATCCGCTTCGCGCTCGAACACGGTGACCGGGTGACCGGCACGGGCCAGGAAGTAACCGGCGGAGAGACCGGCAGGACCGGCGCCAATCACCGCAACCGGGTGCTTGTCACCACTGCCTGCCGGTTTGTGCCAGCGGGCCTTGTACCCTTCCCAGCCGCGCTCCAGCGCCACTTTTTTCAGCTCACGGATATTGAGCGCGCTGTCGTAATCGAGACGGGTGCAGTTGTACTGGCACTGGTGATCGCAGATATGGCCGGTGATGGCGGGCAAGGCGTTGCGCTGATAAATCAGCTCAAGGGCCGCCACATACTCCCCCTCGCCCATCAGGCGAATGTACTCGGGGATATCCTGGTGCACGGCGCAGGCGGTGACGCAGGGCGCCACGTAGCAGTCAGTCAGCGGCAGACCGCCCCCCACTTCGATGCGATCCTCGGACTTCCACTCCTTCTGGGTATAATCCATGGTGAGCGCCTTGGCGGCCAGCGCCTCCAGCTTGGCCACATCCACCTGACTCATGCCCCAGCTGTCAGAGGCGTCGATCTCTTTGAGACACTCAATCTGGCGCAGGTAGCCACCCGGTTTGAGCAGGTCGGTGGCCATGGTGATGGGACGAATACCGGTCTCGAAGATCTCCGCGATGTTGAACTTGCTGGCACCACCGGAGTAGGAGATGGGCAGCTTGCCATCGAAGGCGCGGGACAGCACGGCAGCCACGTTGATGGAGAGGGGGAACAGCGCGCGGCCGGACATATACATCTCATCGCCGGGCAGCGCCCCCTTGCGGTTGATGGTGCCAAGGGTGTTGGTGAGCTTGACCCCGAAGGTGAGCCCCTTCTCGGCCCCCAGCGCCATCAAACGGGTCAGCATCGCCTTGGCCTGCTCCAGCTTGAGGTCGTGATCGAACGACTCTTCGCTCAGACCAATGTAATCAAAGCCACAGGTATCGAGGATCTCGCGCACCCGCGGGTAGCCCAGCAGGGTCGGGTTCAATTTGACGAAGGTGTTGAGCCCCTTCTCTTCCAGCATGTAGCGGCAGATGGCCTCAATTTCGTTCGGCGGGCAGCCGTGCATGGTGGAGAGGGTGACGCCGTGAACCAGATTGGCCGGGATACGATCCACCAGCTGTTGCAGGCGATCGCGGCGCGCCCCCAGTCCCAGCTCGGCGATAAACTGCTCGTCGGCCACCAGCTCGCGCAGCACCTGCTGGTACTCGGCAAATTTCGGAGTGCTGCTGGCATCCATCAGACTGTGGATAAACTGCTGCATCGGTGGCTGTTTGATGCCATCGAGGTTGTAACCCACACTCATATTGAAGATGAAGGACTTGGCCTCTCCGTCGAGGCGCGGGTCGAACACCTCTTCCAGCAGGTAGAGGGCAAACCAGGCTTTCAGATACTCGTCAAATGCCTTGGGCAGAGTGAACTCGGTGGACCACTCTGTGTTGAAGCACTCATCCTCGGCATCGATACAGGGCTTTTCCAGTTCGAGACGGTCCAGGATCTGCACCGTCTTGAGCTCGATAAAGCGCCCGCCGGTCAGCCAGGAAGTGACGATGTTCTGGGCCAACTGGGTATGGGGGCCAGCTGCCGGGCCAATGGGGGTCTCGCAGGTTTCACCGAACACCTTGATCTTGCGCTCGTCCTGCTTGCGATAGAATTGCGCGGCGGGAATACCGAAAATGCTCTGACTCTCTTTATATTCCGCGAAAATACGGGTCAGCAGGTTCTTGAACGGAACGGGTCGCATAATATCGCCCATGGTTATCTCCTTGCAGCTGTTCTGCCCATTGGCAGCATGAATAAATGGGATATCCCGCACGGGCATTATCCCTTTGCAAGGAGAAGAGCAACAATCAGGCCACTACAGTTACAAAACTATTTTTTAGGGTGAAAGCGTGAGACAGCTCCAATTAATGATGAGAATTTACGATGCCACCATTATGGGTATTGCGAGTAGTTATCAATTACACTGGAATTTACTTAATGAGCAATTCAAAAAGAACTCACTCTATCAGATCAAGTGCGAGAAATATCACTTTGATACGCCATTTATCTCCCCATTATCTTTTTAAAACAGGGTTATTTCGTGGGCTAACTCTCATTTTCAAGAATGCCATCCAGCAGCGCCTGATAGCGCTCCGGGGTATCCACATCAAACAGGATGGCGGGGCTGTCAACTGGCACCATACGGTGCGGATGCCCTTGCAACCAGCGCCGTACCGACGACTGCACCGGGGCCGCTGCCAACTCGCGGGCAAGGGATTTTGGCAGCAACACCGGATGGCCCGCCTCCCCCTGCCAGGTAGGGAAAAGAGCCTCACAGCCCCGTGCCTGCCAGAGCTGTTGATAGACCTCGCGCGGGATACAGGGGAGATCCCCGTGGCTGATAAAGAGGTAGTCAGCGTCACTGGCCGCCAGGGCGCAGCGGATGGAGCTACCCAGTCCCTGCCGATAGTCTGGGTTGTGGACGACAACAATATCCGGCCGTGATCCGTAGCGGGCTTCAAGCTCCTCGCCACGATGGCCCACCACCAGAATAACCCGCTGACAAAAGGCCAAGGCATTTTTGAGACTTGCATCAAGCATTGTCCCCTGGCAATAAGGTAGCATCATTTTCCAGGTACCCATTCGGGAAGATAAACCCGCCGCCGTTATTATACAGTCACACTGCACTTGTTCCTGGTAACGTTGTTTTCCACTCCCTTCGATATTTATTTTGGTCGTCATTATGTCGCTACCACACGTTGTTGCTGTCGCATTTCCAGATATAGATCCACTATTAAACCCGTTCACCCAAAATATTGATAGCCATACCACCTTAATTAGCCTCTGCGGCGCCGGTGGAAAAACCAGCACCCTGTTCTGGCTGGCGGAATATTTTTATCAACAGGGTAAAAGGGTGCTAATTACCACCACCACCAGGATGTTTCTGCCTGCCCCGTCACACTATCGGGAATTGATTATCGAGACGGATCCCGTTCGTCAACTTACCCGCTGTCAGGCGCTCCCGGATGGCCCGGCGCTGGTTGCCCTGTTCAACCATCTCGACGAGCGCACCGGAAAGGTGGCGGGCCCCACGCCCCAGCAGATTGATCTTATCAAGGGGCAGCAGCGCTTCGATCTGATCCTGGTCGAAGCGGATGGCGCCCATCACAAGTTATTGAAAGTGCCCGCTTTGCACGAACCTTGCATTCCTCAGCACAGTGATTGGGTGATCGCCCTGACGGGCGGCGCCATGGTGGGGGCCAAGGCCGACCCGCAGCAGATCCACCGCTGGGCAGAGCTTCAGGCCCTGTGCGGGATAGAGGCCGGTGACCCCCTCGACTGGGCGCTGTTTCACCAGCTGCTCTCCCACCCCGAGGGGCTGTTCAAGGGCACCCCGGCCAGGGCGCGCCGGATCTGGTTTATCAATGGGGATTATCAAAATGAGGCGTCGTGGCTCGATGAATTGATAAAGCTGCATAGCCGCCACCCCGAGATCTATGCCATCTGGCAGGGGGCGGTTCGCGAGCCACAGCCCATTCGCCACGCACTCGGTTACTTCGCTCAGGATGAGGCTCAGCCGCCTCGCCCATGATGGTTTAAGGATAAGAAGAGGTACCTTATGAATCTGTTTGCACACGCAGCCCGACTGGAACAGGAGAACATTCCCTTTGCCATGGCCCAGATCATCGAGAGCCGTGGCTCCACCCCCCGCCATCAGGCCCAGATGCTGGTAATGGCCGATGGCCAGATCCTCGGCACCATCGGCGGCGGCATGATCGAGCGGCTGGTGATCGAGGAAGCGATGGCCGCCATTGCCGAGCGCAAGCCGCGTATCTTCCACGGCCGGATGGCCCGCAACGGCGAACATGCGGTCGGGTCGGATTGTGGCGGCGCCATGTCGGTCTATATCGATGTCTATGGTCTGCGACCACGGCTGGTACTGATCGGTGCCGGCCACGTCAACCGGGCGCTGGCCCATGCTGCGGCGCCACTGGGTTTTGATATCCATGTGGGCGACTGTTTTGAAGGGAGCCTCAATCCCGATCACTTCCCCGTCGGCACCCATCTCAAACAGGCCGATACCATCAGCGCGGTGATCGAAGCACTGGCCATCGAGCCCGCCAACTTCGTCATCATCGCCACCAACCATCAGGACAAGGAGGCGCTGGAGCGGCTCATCAACCGCCCCCTTGCCTATCTGGGGCTGCTCGCCAGCAAACGCAAGGTGCAGACCTTCACCCAGGCCCTGCGCCAGCAAGGGGTGAGCCAGGAACAACTGCAGCGGCTGCACGCCCCCATCGGCTACAACATAGGTGCCGAGACCCCCGAGGAGATCGCCATCAGCATCCTCGCCGAGCTGCTTCAAGTGAAAAACGGCAAATCGGGTGGGCTAATGCAGGATGACGTGCGCCTCAAGCGGGATCAACTGGTGGTGATGCGCGGCTCCGGCGATATCGCTACCGGCGTGGCGCTGCGCCTGCACAATGCCGGCTTCAAGGTGGTGATGCTGGATCTCGACAAACCCACGGTGATCCGCCGCACCGTCGCCTTCGCGCAAGGGATGTTTGATGGTGAAACCAGCGTCGAGGGAGTGCGTGCCAAGCGGGTCGAGAGCGTCGAACAGGCGTTCGAGCAGCTGGATCGGGGCATCATTCCGCTGCTGGTTGACCCCGACTGCGCCACCCTCGCCGAGCTCAAGCCCCGCTATCTGGTGGATGCCATCCTCGCCAAGCAGAACCTCGGCACCCACAAGGAGATGGCCCCCATCACGGTGGCCCTTGGCCCAGGGTTTGAGGCGGGGCGCGACTGCGATGCGGTCATTGAGACCAACCGCGGTCATCATCTGGGCCGGGTCATCTATCAGGGCCCTGCCCAGCCCAATACCGGCATTCCCGGGGTGATCGAGGGGCACTCCGCCCGCCGGGTGGTGCGCGCCCCCGCCCCCGGGGTGATGAAGAGTCTGATCAAGCTCGGTGATCTGGTGCAGGAGGGGGATGTGATTGCCCATGTAGGGGATGCCCCCATTATCGCGCCGCTCTCTGGCATGGTGCGGGGGCTGCTCAGCGATGGCATCGAAGTGCCGGTCGGCTTCAAGATTGGCGATATCGACCCGCGTGGCGAGCGCGCCGACGCCACTACGGTATCGGACAAGGCGCGCGCCATCGGCGGCGCCGTACTCGAAGCCATGATGCATTTGGCCAAGCGCAGATAAGAGAGTGTTCTTAAAACCAGAAGGGCTCGCCATGATGGCGGGCCCTTTTATCTCTTCGCTGGCAATCGGCTCAGCCGTGCTTGATGCGGGTCTCCCCCGCCACCGATACCACTGAGCGCTTGCCCTTGCGACTGATCACCAACAATGCCAGCACGATAAGGGCGATGCCGCTCCCTTCCACCGGCCCCGGATTTTCGCCCAGCAGCCACCAGGAGAGCAGCACACCGGTCACCGGCACCGCCAGGGTGCTGAGGCTGGCAATCCCCGCCGGCAATTTTTTCAACACAAACAACCAGAGACTCCAGGCGATGGCGGTGGCGAAGATGGCGCTATAGGCCAGCGCCCCCATCACGTAGGGCTGCCAGTCGATGGGGCGCTCCGGCACCAGCGCCGCCACTAGCGCCATCACTATGGTTGCGTAGATCATCTGCCAGGTGGTGAGGGACATCAGATCCACCCCGGGGTGGCGGGCATACATCCGCTTGGCGATGATGGCGCTGATCCCCCAGCAGATGCCGGAGAGGATCGCCAAGAGGGCACTCTTGAGGGATTCAAGATGCAGCAACCAGGGCTGGATCACCAGCAGCAGCCCGCAGGCGGCCACTCCGACCGCCAGATAGTGCAGCTTGCGCATCCGCTCGCCGAGAAAGAGCGCCGCGAAGATCACCACCCAGAACGGCATGGTGTAACTCAAAATGGCCACCTTGCCCGCCCCGCCGCTGATGAGGGCCCACTGGGCCAGCCCCACCATGCCGCAGGTCTGGAACAGGGCGATGGCTAATGTATAGCGAAACGGGGTGGGTTTGAGATAACGGCGGCCGCGCAGGGCCAACACCAGCAGCAGAACCAGAGATCCGCACAGGCAGCGCAAGGCGGTGAACTCGAACGCCCCCGCGTAGAGCATCACCTGCTTCATCACGATCCAGCTGTAACTCCAGATGGCGGTGAGCAGGATCAATCCCACCAGCGCCGCCATATTGATCTTTGTGCTCATTACTCTGCCTTTTTGGCGCCTGTGCGCCTGCATGCCGGGCTAACCAGCCCCGAAAAGGACCATCTTACTCTTGTGGGGGCCGACAGCCCAAACGTGCACGCCCCCTGAAGAGGGGCGTTGGCGAAGAACCTTGCCAAGGTGGGCCTCGAACGACTAATACGCTATATACGTCCCTTATCTGACCCTTGGTAAAATCGATTGCCATCATCAAATGCAAATGCTAATACTTCTCACCCCAAAATCCGTTCAAGGTTTTCACAAGATGTTTCGTCACCCCCTGGCAAAGTTGCTGCTGCTCGGTCAGCTCGCCCTGATGAGCTGGATGGCGCAGGCAAATCCCCCGGTTGAAGTAGAAGATGTGATGGGCCGCAAGGTCTCCCTCAGCCTTCCGGCAAGCCGTATCGTGCTCGGTTTCTATCCCGAGGATTATCTGGCCGTGGCCGGTGAAGGCGGCGCCGATCGGCTGGTGGGCATGTCCCGTGGCTGGTTCGTCAAGTCCCGCCCCGCCATCTGGTCGCTCTATGTGGCTAGCCTGCCGCAACTGGCCAAAGTGCCTGACCTTGGCAATGTGCAGGATCAGAGCTTCTCCATCGAGAAGACCCTGGCGGTCAAGCCCGATCTGCTGATCCTGGCGAAGTGGCAATATGAGGCCCTCGGCCCGGATCTGCCACGCTTCGAACAGGCCGGGATTCCGGTGGTGGTCATCGACTACAACGCCCAGACCCTGAAGCGCCACATGGCGAGCACCTTGCTGCTGGGCAAGGTGACAGGTCAGGAAGCTCGTGCCCAACAGATGGCCGACGAATACAAGGCCAAGATTGACATCATCACCTCCCGCATCGCCGCCGCGAAGCACCAGCCCCCTCGGGTCTATATCGAGCTGGGTGACAAGGGCCCGGCCGAGTACAGCTACACCTATGGCAAGGACATGTGGGGCGCGATGGCCCTGCTGGCCGGGGGTAACAACGTCGCGGCTCCCTTCGTCGAGCGCTGGGGCCCCATCCATCCTGAGCAACTGCTGGCGAGCAAACCCGAGGTCATCCTGATGGCGGGCTACGAGAGCGTGAGCAGCGCAGAGGCGATGCAGGTTGGCCAGGATGTGTCAGCCGAGACGGTGCGCCAGCGTCTGCAAGGCTTTGCCGCCCGCCCGGGCTGGAGCGAGTTGCCCGCAGTGCAGCAGGGTCGCCTCTATGCGGTCTATCACGGTGCCACCCGCAGCATCATGGATGCAGCTCTCATCGAGTTCATGGCCAAGGCCCTCTACCCGGATCTGTTCCAGGATCTCGATCCCCTGGCCACCTATCAGGGCTTTTACCAGCGCTATCTGCCCATCCGTCCCCAGGGCACCTTTATGCTGGGTATCAAGCCGGGTAAGGCAAACTGAATCTGGTCGTTCGGGCTCTGCCAGTCTAGGCAGAGCCCTCTTCATCCCTCTTTCACCCTTGTGGGCGCCTCTCATGGCGCCCGTTTCAGGATTGTCATCATGAATGATTTGGCTGCCCTGCAGCAGACCCTCGCCCGCCAGCGGCAACGGGAGCGCCGTCGCGGGCACTGGCTCCTGCTGCTCACCCTGATGCTGTGCATTACCCTGGTGCTCGACATCGCCACCGGCCCCTCTCTGCTGCCACTGGGCGAAGTGGTCGATGCCCTGCTCGGCCCCAGCCAGGCCGATCCCATGACCCGCACCATAGTCCATGACATGCGCCTGCCCATCGCCCTGATGGCGCTGGTGGTCGGTGCTGCGCTGGGCCTTGGCGGCGTCCAGATGCAGACTCTGCTGGATAACCCGCTGGCCAGCCCCTACACTCTGGGGCTCGCGGCGGCAGCGGGGCTCGGTGCCGCACTGGCGCTCTATACCGGCGGTCTTGGGCTCCCTCCTCTGATTGCCATTCCGGCTGGCGCCTTCATCCTCTGCATGTTTGCCGCGAGCCTTTTATTTGGCCTTGCCATGATGCGCAATGTCAGCAGCCAGACCCTGATCCTGGCGGGCATCGCCCTGCTGTTCCTGTTCCAGTCCCTGCTCTCCCTGCTGCAGTTTCTCTCCTCCCCCGAGCTCAACCAGCAGATCCTGTTCTGGCTGTTTGGCAGCCTGATGCGCACCACCTGGGACTCCCTGATCATCACCGCCGCCATCACCCTGATCTGCACCCTGCTCATCTACCGGGATGCCTGGGCCCTCACCAGCCTTCGCCTCGGGGAAGCCCGCGCCCGCAGCCTCGGGGTCAACGTGGACAGGTTGCGCATGAAGACCCTGATCCTGGTCGCCCTGCTCACCGCCACCGCCACCAGTTTCGTCGGTGTCATCGGCTTCGTTGGCCTGGTGGCACCCCATATCGCTCGCATGCTGGTGGGGGAAGATCAGCGCTTTTTGATCCCGCTCTCGGCCCTGTGCGGCGCCTGCATGCTCTCGGCGGCCTCAGTGCTCTCGAAGTCCATTATTCCGGGGGCCCTCTTTCCCATCGGCATTGTCACCGCTCTGATTGGCGTGCCCTTCTTCATCTGGTTGATCCTCGGCAGGGGGCGTAAACGTGCTTGAAATATCCCGACTCACCCTCTCCCTCGGCCAGCAGACCCTGCTGCGAGAGCTCAACCTCACCCTGCATCCGGGTCAAGTCCACGTGATCATCGGTCCGAACGGGACCGGCAAGACCTCATTGATGCGCGCCCTGTTTGGTGAACTGACCCCGGATGGCGGCGATATCCGCCTGGGGGGCCAGAGTGCCCGCCAGATGACGCAGGCCAAGTGGCGCCAGCAGTTTGGCTACATGCCCCAGAACATCCAGCTGGAGCTGGACTTGAGCGTCATCGAAGTGGTGGTACTCGGTCGCCTCGATAGCCTCTCCATGCGTCTGGCGGACGAGGACATCCTGGCGGCGGGCCGCGCCCTGCAGGCGCTCGGCATCGCCCATCTGGCTGATCGCCCCCTCTACTCCTTGAGCGGCGGCCAGCGACAGATGGTACTGTTCGCCCAGGTGCTGCTGCGCGATCCCCGCATCATGATGCTGGACGAGCCGGTCAGCGCCCTGGATCTGCACCACCAGATGCAACTGATGGAGCACCTGTGTCAGCAGACCCGCGAGCAGCAGTGGATCACCCTGGTGGTGTTGCACGATCTCAACCTCGCCGCCCAGTTTGCCGATCAGCTGATCGTACTGGCAGGGGGCGATCTGCAGGCCTTCGGCCCCCCCGCCCGGGTGCTCGACGCGGCCCTCATCGAGCGCCTCTACCATGTGCCGGTGGAGATAAGCCACGATCAGAGCGGCATCCCCTTCCTCAGAACCGTGCGAAAGGCCTCATGACTGAGCGCAGCACAACCCCGGCGGCCCCCTCCCGACACACTAATGGGAGGCGAAGATGAACGGCGCCTCTTACTGGCGGGACTGGCAGGGCATGAGCCCGGCTGCCCGCCTGCTTATCACCAACGGGCTGGCCTTCAACCTCGGCTTCTACATGATGATGCCCTTCCTCGCCCAGCACATGGGTAGCGGGCTGGGTCTCGCCGGTTGGGCCTGTGGGCTGGTCATGGGGATGCGGGTCTTCAGCCAGCAGGGGCTCTTTCTCTTGGGGGGCACCCTTGGGGATCGCATCGGCTATCACCCCGCCATCGTCTGGGGCTGCCTGGTGCGCTCCATAGGCTTCGTGTTGCTCGGCTGGGCCGAGTCCCTGCCCATCCTGCTGCTGGCCGCCGCCCTCACCGGCTTTGCGGGGGCCCTGTTCACCCCTTGCGCCCAGGCGTATCTTGCCAGCGAATGCCACAACCCGAGCCAGCGTCAGCGCGCCTTTGCCCTGCACAATCTCGCCAGCGAGGCGGGCATGCTGCTCGGGCCCCTGGTTGGACTGACACTGACCCAGCAGAGCTATACCCTGACCGGCTTGTTGGCGGCTAGTCTGTTCGCCCTGCTCGGCGTGCTGCAATACCGGGTGCTGCCCAAACGCCCGGTGAGCCACCAGAGTCCGCGTGGCGCCATTTTGCGCCAATGGAGAGAGATAGTGCGCCAGCGCTCATTTATCGTGTTTACCCTGCTGGCGGGCAGCTACCAGATCCTGTTCCACCAGCTCTATCTCGCCCTGCCCGCTCATATCCAGAGCCTGCCGGACGCCACCCACCTGCTCGGCGGGGTCTTTACCCTCTCGGCGGTGATCGGCGTCCTGCTCCAGCTACCTGCCTCCCGTCTGGTAGAGAGTCGCCTGGGTGTGCCGCTCGCCATGGGGTTGGGTATCGGGATGATGGGC
>NZ_JBFODN010000225.1:0-1048 GCF_040908345.1 Aeromonas sp. R3-1 | reverse complement strand
GGTGCCAATCGCCGAGCCCATCAGCACCACTATCCGCTCCGCCTGCGGGTGGCCGACATATTCAAACGGCCGGTAGTAGCGGCCGGTCTGCTCGCCAAAGGCTTGCATCGCTTCGCTCACATGGCCATAGGCGGCGTCATACCAGGGATTGCTCGCCTCCCGGCACTGGAAGTAGGTGTCCGGGTTGGCGGCGGTGCCGCGAATGACCGGTTTGTCGGGGGTGAGAGCACGGTCACGATGGGCACGGATGGCATCTGCGGGCAGCAGGGCACGCAGGGTGTCGTCAGCGAGCGGCGCTATCTTGGCGATCTCGTGAGAGGTACGAAAGCCGTCGAAGAAGTGGATAAAGGGGAGGCGGCTGTTGAGGCTCGCTATCTGGGAGATCAGGGCAAAATCCTGCGCCTCCTGCACATTGCTGGCACAGAGCATGGCACAGCCGGTCTGGCGCACCGCCATCACATCCGAGTGATCGCCAAAGATCGATAGCGCATGGGTCGCCACGGTACGCGCCGCCACATGCAGCACAAAGGGGATAAGCTGACCCGCCAGCTTGTAGAGGTTGGGGATCATCAGCAGCAGCCCCTGCGACGAGGTAAACGAGGTTGCCAGCGCGCCGGTCTGCAGGGCACCCTGGACGGCAGCGATGGCGCCCCCTTCCGACTGCATTTCGACAACCCGAGGCACATCCCCCCAGAGGTTCTTGCCCCGCTCGCTCGACCAGGCCGACGACTGTTCAGCCATGGCCGAGCTGGGGGTGATGGGGTAGATGGCGATGACTTCGCTGGTGCGGTACGCCACCGAGGCGACTGCGTTATTCCCGTCTGTGGTGATCATCTGTTTTCCACTTTGCTATGCCAGTTTGAAGGCCGATAGTTGCATCGGCAATGGATAGGTCGCAGGCATAGTAAGAGGGGCAATGAGAGCGTATCAAACGGGATAAATAATCAATTAATAAGTCAGTAATAGTGGTTAATTTAATCCCGCCGCGTGGGGGCATGATTTTCTGCTGACAGCCAATGGGAGGTGGCTGACGGGCCATTGGCATGGC
>NZ_JBFODN010000224.1:0-5686 GCF_040908345.1 Aeromonas sp. R3-1 | reverse complement strand
GTCTGATCAGTGCCTTGCAGGCTGATGGCCAGCCTCCCCAGGGTAGAAAAAAATGTCAGGATAACTACAATAACCGTTTGTTTTTGATGACTTGATGGCCGCCATGTCTGCGTTAGATCCGGTATTTGATACCTCATTTCATAGCCGCCTGCTGCATCCCAAATGGTGGGGCAGCTGGTGTGCGCTGGGCCTGCTTTCCCTGCTGGCATTTACCCCCGCGAGACTGAGGGATCGCTTTGCCGATCTGGTCTCTCCAACCCTGCTGCGTTTTTCGAAAAAGCAGGCCTATATCGCCGATACCAACCTCAAGATCTGCTTTCCCGAGCTGGATGCCGCTGCACGGCAGGCGCTGCTGCTCAAATCGATCCGGGTCGGGCTCAAGACCTTTATGGGCTTTGGCGAGCTCAGCTGGCGCAGCAAGGCGCGGCTGACCCGCCGCATCAAGGTCACCGGCTGGGAGCATGTGCAAGCGGAGCAGGCTGCGGGCCGCCCGGTGATCCTGGTGGTGCCTCATACCTGGGCAGTCGACATGATTGGCCGCTACTTCTCCATGATGGGCATTGAGATGTGCACCATGATGAAGAGCCCGAAAGATCAGGTGTTTGACTGGTACATCAACCGCGAGCGGGCCAAAGGAGGCAAGGTGTATGAGCGCAGCGCCGGCATCAAACCGGCGATCAAGTCGATCCGCGCCGGTGCCAGTTTTTTTTACCTGCCGGATCAGGATCACGGCCGCGAGGCGAGCGTGTTTGTACCCTTCTTTGGCCGCCCCAAGGCAACCCTGCCAGCCTTGCCCAAGCTGGTGAAGCTGACGGGTGCCAGAGCGGTGCCCATCTTCGCCAGCTATGACGAGGATGAGGGGCGCTATCTGCTGGAGATCGAGCCGCCGTTTGACCCTTATCCCACCGCCGATCTGCTGGCAGACGTCAACGCCATGAACCGGGTGGTGGAGATGCAGGTAGCCCGCCATCCCGAGCAGTACATGTGGTTTCTCAAGATCTTCGAAACCCTGGAACATCAGGAGGGGGATGACGGCCTCTATGAAGCGGGGATCCAGCGCATTCGTCAGGGCTTGCCACCCGAACCTTGAAAATTGGCCCGCTTGCGGGCCATTTTTGTTGGTACAGGCGCCTTTCGTATTTGGTCTGCTGCTGGTGTTTTTAAGGCGAACGGGTGGACAAAAACAGCGCAAACAGGGGATAACAGGGTGTCTTATGAAAGGGAGAGGCAGGTGAGCGTGCGCGGAGCTATCTTCGAGAGCGGAAATAGGGTAAAAGGGCGGCCATGAAAATTCCAAATCGAATCCAACCTCTGGTTGATGACGGCCTGGTCGATGAGGTCGTCAGCCGGTTGATGAGCGGCAAAGAGGCCGACGTCTATGTGGTGCGCTGCGGCGACGAGATCCGCTGCGCCAAAGTCTATAAAGAGGCGTCCAAGCGCAGCTTCAAGCAGGCCGTGGTCTATCAGGAGGGGCGCAAGGTGCGGAACAGCCGCAGCGCTCGCGCCATGGAGAAGGGCTCCAAGTACGGCCGCAAGCAGCATGAAGAGGTGTGGCAGAACACCGAGGTCGATGCCCTGTTCAAGCTGGCTGCTGCCGGTGTGCGGGTGCCGCAGCCCTATGTCTGCCTCGATGGCGTCTTGCTGATGGAACTTATCACCGATGAGGATGGCAATGTCGCGCCGCGCCTCAACGATGTGGCGCTTACCCCTGAGCAGGCGGTCATCGACCATGCCAAGGTGATCCGTTACGTGGTGCGGATGCTCTGCGCCGGTCTTATCCACGGCGATCTCTCCGAGTTCAATGTGCTGGTGGATGAACAGGGCCCGGTCATTATCGACCTGCCCCAGGTGGTGGATGCCGCCGCCAACAACCAGGCCAAGGCGATGCTGGAGCGGGACGTCAACAACATGCGCAACTACTACGGCATGTATGCCCCCGAGCTGCTCAAGACCCGTTATGCCCAAGAGATGTGGGCGCTGTTTGAAGATGGCACACTCACCCCCGAGAGCGAGCTGACCGGTCACTTTGAAGAGAGCCGCGCCGCCATCGATCTCGATTCGGTGCTGCAGGAGATCGAGAGCGCCGAAGAGGAGGCCTATGCCCGTCAGGCCCGGATGAAGGCGGAGCAGGAAGACAGTTACTAAAGATTTTTAGTGGTCAACTCAATCTGGATACTTGGTTCGGTTGAACCTCGGATTTTGCTGGTGGCATCCCGCCATTGTGTTGATGTGGATGCGGCCAGTTGTTGTAATCCATCAGGTAATAACTGATTTCCCGCTTCTCCTCCCGTAGGTTCATGCCCCCATCAATGGGATCCCACCAAGTCCCCTTGACGTCTGAACCACATAAAATAGTGTCTGGGATGATTAGACCATATATGGACGCCATCGGGTGGTGTTGGCACCCTGTCCCGAAGAGTAATCTTGCGTGAAGGTGTAAGTGGGCCCAATGGCCCGCTTGGCTGCCAATGAAAAGCGCCTGCTGCAATGCAGGCGCTTTTTATATGATCAAGCAGCGCCAGACAGGTTACTGGGCGACCAGATAGAGGTCCCGGCTATAGACGATGTCTTGCGGGCTCTCATAGGGATAACCCTTGACGAATGGCTTGAGCAGTCGCGATTTGACGTAGAAGTAGAGCGGCGCGATAGGAGCGTCAGCCTCGATCAGTGCTTCTGCCTGCTGGTAGAGCTGATTGCGCTCGGCTGCATCCTGCGAGTCGTGAGCCTTGGCCAGCAGGGCATCGTACTCCTTGTTGAACCACTTGCCGCTGTTGGCGCTGCTGCTGGAGGTCAGGATATCGAGGAAGGTGGAGGCATCGTTATAGTCCCCGTTCCAGGAGTAGCGACTCACCCCGAAATCCCCCTCGTTCAGTGCCGAGACCATGGTTTTCCACTCCATGTTGTTGAGGGTGGCGGTGACCCCCAGGTTGTGTTTCCACATGGAGGAGACGGCTAAGGCGATTTTCTTGTGGCTCTCGTTGGTGTTGTAGAGGATATCCACGCTGAGCGGTTTGTCCGGGCCATAACCCGCTTCGGCCAACAGCGCTTTGGCCTGCTTGATCCGCTCCTCTTTGCTTTGCTGCTGACTGGCCGGTTTTTTCAGGTCAAAGCCATCGACACTCGGTGGAGTCAGGCTGAAGGCGGGCAGTTGCCCTTGTCCCAGGATCTTGTCAGTGATGGTCTCCCGGTCGAGGGCCAGAGAGAGCGCCTTGCGCACTTTCGGATCATCGAACGGCTTGCGGTTCACATTGAACACATAGTAATAGGTGGCGAGCATGGGGGCGCTGACCAGATCTTGCGGGCTCTGGCTCTTGATGTGCTTGTACTGCTCCAGCGGATAAGTGGTGTAGTGCAGTTCACCGGTGCGATAGCGGTTGTAGGCGGCGGTTTCGGAGACGATTTCCAGATAGACCACCTTGTTCAGGACGGTGTGCTGGTTGTCCCAGTAGTGGGTATTGCGCTCGGCACTCAGCCGTTCGTTGGGGGTCCACTCCTTGAGTACAAAGGCACCGTTGGAGACGATATTGCCCGGTTTGACCCAATCCTTACCGAATTTTTCAATGGTGGCCTTGGGGGCCGGGAACGTGGTGTAGTGGGCCAGCATCTTCAGGAAGAAGGGGACCGGATTTTTCAGGGTTACCTGCAGGGTGTGGTCATCGAGCGCCTTAATCCCGAGCTCTGACGGGCTCTTCTTGCCCTGGATCACCTCGCCAGCATTGACCACACCGGTCAACTCGATAAACCAGGCGTAGTTGGAGGCGGTCTTGGGATCGGCGGCCCGTTGCCAGCCGTAGACATAATCGGCGGCGGTGACCGGTTCACCGTTAGACCATTTGGCCTCGGGCCTCAGCTTGAAGGTGTAGACGGTCCCAGTTTTGTCGACCTCGTAGCTGACAGCGCCAGCGGGCTGGGTCTTGCCTTTGCTATCCAGTACGTAGAGCCCTTCAAACAGATCGTTGACGATCTCGCTACCGGCACTCTCTTCCACCAGCTGGGGGTCGATGGTGGTGGGCTCGGTGCCGATATTGGTCACGTAGATTTGTTGGGCATCCGGCAGCAGCTTGGTACCGGCAGGCACCTGGGCAGCCCAGGCGGGAAGGGCAAACAGTCCGGCTACCATGCCGGCAATGAGAGTCTTGTTCATTGATAATCCTTGAGTTTTATTTGCTTCCAAAGCGAAATCAGTGTGCTGGATTGGCGATCGGATCTCAAGAGGCAATGGCTGAGGGAACGGCAGGCCCATCAGACTCCATTTTTAATGGTCCAAGGCCAGTCGGATCATGGCTTGCAGCAGGTTATTGCCACGAATTAAGAGGCCGAAAGTTATCGAATGAAACCGAATAAAACGCGTCTTTTACCATAACGTGAGGCGAAATAGTCTATTTAATAGGCCGCTTAATTCGCTGCAAAAACAAAAAACAGACGTTACATTAGGTTACAAATCAAGGCCGCCGGTGATCGGCATTTTTTTTGTCGACGCCTGCAAACGTTTTCAATGCCAACCGATGCGATCTTAAAGGAACAAAAATGCGAAACATGATCACCATGGGTGAGTTCATCGTCAAAAAGCAGGCGGATTATCCTACTGCGACCGGCGAGCTGACCTCGTTGCTCAGCTCGATCCGCCTTGCTGCCAAGGTGGTGAACCGGGAGATCAACAAGGCGGGACTGGCGGATATCATCGGTTCCATGGGCGCTGAAAACGTACAGGGCGAGGTGCAGCAGAAGCTGGATGTCTACGCCAACGAACGCTTCAAGGCGGCGCTCGAAGCGCGCGGCGAGGTGTGTGGCATGGCCTCGGAAGAAGAAGAGGACTTCGTGGCCTTTGACTCACCGCTCTCCAAAAACTCCAAGTATGTGGTGCTGATCGACCCGCTCGATGGCTCCTCCAATATCGACGTCAACGTCTCGGTCGGGACCATCTTCTCCATCTACCGCCGTTTGAGCCCGCAGGGTTCGCCGGTGACGCTGGAGGACTTCCTGCAGCCGGGCAACCGTCAGGTCGCCGCCGGTTATGTGGTTTACGGCTCCTCCACCATGCTGGTCTACACCACCGGCTTTGGCGTTAACGGCTTTACCTACGATCCTTCCATCGGCTGCTTCTGCCTCTCCCACGAGAACATCCGCATTCCGGAAGAGGGCAAGATCTACTCCATCAACGAGGGCAACTATATCAAGTTCCCGGACGGGGTGAAGAAGTACCTGAAATATTGCCAGGAGCGCGACGAGGCGACCCACAGACCCTACACCTCCCGCTATATCGGCTCCCTGGTCTCTGATTTCCATCGCAACCTGCTCAAGGGCGGCATCTACATCTATCCGTCCGGCACCAACTCGCCGAACGGCAAGCTGCGCCTGCTCTATGAGTGCAACCCGATGGCGTTTCTGGTGGAGCAGGCTGGTGGCAAGGCCTCCGACGGCTTTGGCCGCATCATGGATATCCAGCCCACCGCGCTGCACCAGCGTACCCCTTACTTTGTCGGCTCGACCAAGATGGTGGAGCGGGCCGAAGCCTTTATGCGCGAGTTCTCTGCCCATGAGGATCCAGCCAACCAAGGCTGATCGTCAGAGGTGTAGGTTGGTGCTGAGCGCAGCGAAGCCCAACATTTACTGGCGCGATTCCCTCTCCTGAACGGATAGGGCAGGGTGAGGGGAATGGTTTTCACTGCCCCCCTCATCCCCGACC
>NZ_JBFODN010000223.1:0-2379 GCF_040908345.1 Aeromonas sp. R3-1 | reverse complement strand
CCATAAAAGAGAGCGCCACTGTGGCGCTCTCTTGTTATCAGGGACTGGTTATCAGGGGCTTGCTATCCGGGAGTTGCGATTCGGGGCGAAGGCTCAGCGGCTGGCAGGTCCGGCCGGTTTGCCAAACAGCACCGCGAGTTTTTGTCGCCATGGCAGGCCACGGGCGTCACGCAGCATGTCGCGCCACTCATGGAAGGTGAGAGTGAGGGGGTTGAAGCTGTGGATCGGTTTGGTGATGCCGAAGAGGCATGGCTCGGACGGGTCTTCCTCGACAAAGGTGCCAAACAACCGATCCCAGATGATCAGCACGCCGGCGAAGTTGCGGTCTATGTACTTGGCGTTGCTGGCGTGATGCACCCTGTGGTGGGAGGGGGTGTTGAAGATCCACTCCAGCCAGCCGAGCTTGCCCACCACCTGAGTGTGGACGAAGAACTGGAAGCCCAGACTCAGCAGCACGGTGGCGACCACCGCCTCAGGCGGGAAGCCGATGAGGATCATCGGGATCCAGAACAGCCACATGCCGGAGATCGGGTACATCAGGCTCTGGCGAAAGGCGGTGGAGAGGTTGAGCCGCTCCGAGCTGTGGTGCACCACGTGGGAGGCCCACAGCCAGCGAACATGGTGGCTGGTGAAGTGGAACAGCCAGTAACAGAGATCCTGCAAGAGGAACAGCAGTAGCACACTCCAGAGATTCAGCTCGATATCGAACAGTCGCCAGCCCCAGAGGGTGTCATACAGATAAGCAATGGCGATGGCCGCCAGCGCATCGCCCCCTTGGTGCATCAGGGCCAGCGCGGCGTTGGCGAACAGATCCCGCCACTGGTAGGTGGCAGTGGGAAAGGCAGCGCCATGTTTGCGCAGGTAGAGCATCTCCCAGCCGATAAAAGCCAGAAAAACCGGGGAGAGGTAGAGCAAAAGCAGTTGCACATCCATATGCGGCCATCCATTCAGAGCAATTGCTCTCCAGCATAAAGGATGGATTTAATATTTCATTAACATTTTTCTGCCAACGAATAGATGGCATGAAATATGGCGCGGCAGCAGAGGAAGGCGCGGCGGATGGCTATGCTTGATGCAGGCTTTTTCAGGAGGTGCTGGCTTATGCGCGTCTGGTGTTGCTTGTTGCTTGTTGCTGGGGTTGTGCATGATGGCGCACGCCAAGACCCGGGTCGAGATCCTGGCGGATGCCGCCTATCCCCCCTACTCCTGGCAGGAGGGGGAGGAGGTCAGGGGGATCTATGCCGACATCATCCGAGAGGTAACCTCTGCCATGCCTGACTATGAGGTGGTGCTCAAGCCCATGCCGTGGCGGCGCGGTCTGAGCATGGTGGAGCAGGGGGCTGCCTTCGCCATTTTTCCACCTTACTACATGCCCGATACCCGCCCTTACATGTGGCCCTACTCCCAGCCGATGCTGGATGAAGAGCTGGTGGTGATGTGCGGCGCCAGTGTGGCGGCCAATACCCCGCAGGCCAGGTTTCCGCTCGACTATCACGGTTTACGCTTTGGCATGAACGCCGGTTTTGCCGTCGGCGGCGATGCCTTTTGGCAGGCGGTAAAAGAGAAGCAGATCGACGTGGAGGAGGTGAAAAGCAATCGGGAGAACCTGCTCAAGATTGTCCGCGGCAGGGTCGATTGCACCATCAATGATCGCCTCTCCCTGCTCTATGAGTTGCTCAACATGATAAAGGCCGATCAGCTGGCGGTGGCCGATATGTCCCTGCTCAAACAGGGTCCGGTACTCAGCAAGGAGCAGGGGTTTCTCGGCTATAGCCGCAAGGGGGAGTACCCCTACAAACAGGCCTTTATCGACCAGTTTGACAAGGAGCTCTATCAGCTCAAAAAACGTGACGGGGTGAAAGTGATCGTGGAGCGCTATCTGGGAAAGTCCCCGCGCTGAGCCGATGAGATGGGCACTCGGGTTCAGCTGGGTTGAGTCTGCTCAGCGTGATGCACAAAAAGAGAGCTGAGGTATCCTGATTTTCACAGACAGTTCCGATTGTTACGATGAGACAATCGGGGGTATTGAATGAAATCGAGAGAACACAATTCACCAGAGTTTCGGGCAGAGTCGGTTCGACTGGTGTTGGAGCAAGGCCTTGGCCAAGCTGAAGCCGCCAGAAGGTTGGGTATAGCCAAGGGCACACTGAGCAACTGGGTGGTCGTAGCCAAAGGAGGAAATGATACATCGGCCCGCGTTCTGTCGCCGAGCTGGAGGCTGAAGTGGCCCGGCTACGCAACGCTCTCGCACAAGCCAACATGGAGCGCGACATCATAAAATGGTCGCCGCGTACTTTGCTCAGGAGTCACTGCCAAGTACGCGTGGATAGCCAACTAGCAGGACCGCTATCCCGTTTCCGTTATCTGTCGTGTGCTGGA
>NZ_JBFODN010000222.1:0-10166 GCF_040908345.1 Aeromonas sp. R3-1 | reverse complement strand
GCTCACCCGGCAGTGATGGATGGCGCTGTGGCGGGGGAGCGGGTTCGCCTGCTGCTGCACACGGGCATGACGCCCCCACCGCTGGCGGAGCTGTATCTCGCCAACGGCACCTTTCAACCGGCCCAGCCCCGGCTGGAGGATGCCTTTATCGACCTGCTCGGCGGCGGCCCCGGTGGGGAGTCGAGTCTGGCGGCCGGGATGCGGGAAGCGGAACTGCCGCAGGGGGTCTCCCCCGAGGCGGTGATCGAGGCGCGCCACCTCACCAAACGCTTCGGCGATTTTGCCGCCACCGATGATGTCAGCTTTGCGGTGCGCCGCGGCGAGATCTTCGGCCTGCTCGGCCCCAACGGGGCGGGCAAGTCCACCACCTTCAAGATGGAGTGCGGCCTGCTGCGCCCGAGCGAGGGACAGGCGCTGGTGACCGGCATCGATCTGGCCCACAGCCCCTCGGCGGCACGTCAGCGCCTCGGTTACATGGCGCAGAAGTTCTCCCTCTACAAGCAGCTCACCGTGGCCCAGAATCTCTCCTTCTTCGCTGGTATCTACGGCCTGTTTGGCCGCCACCAGCAGACGCGGATCGACGCCATGGTGGCCGCTTTTGCCCTCACCCCCTGGCTCGATCAGAAGGCGGAATCCCTGCCGCTCGGCCTGCGCCAGCGCTTGTCGCTGGCCTGCGCCCTGCTGCACGAACCGCCGCTGCTGTTTCTCGACGAGCCCACATCCGGGGTCGATCCGGTAACCCGGCGCGAGTTCTGGTCGCACATCAACGCGCTGGCCGACCACGGCGTCACCGTGCTGGTCACCACCCACTTTATGGATGAGGCAGAGTATTGCGACCGCATCGCCCTCATCTATCGCGGCAAGCTGCTGGCGCTCGGCACTCCGGACGATCTCAAGGGGCTGGCCGCCAAAGAGGCGGCGACCTCTTTGCCAACCGGTTCCTTGCCGACCTGTTCTTTGCCAACAATGGAAGAGGCTTTTATCACCCTGGTCGAGCGGGCCAGCGAGGAGGACGCATGAGCATCAACCGTCGGCGACTGCTGGCCCTCTGCCGCAAGGAGACGCTGCAAATCGTCCGTGACCCGAGCAGCATCCTCATCGCCTTCATCATGCCGGTAGTACTGCTGGTGGTGATGGGTTACGCCATCAATCTGGATGTGGACCATCTGCGCCTCGGCATCTGGCGTACCGACAGCGGAGCCCCGGCGGTGCGGCTGGAGCAGGCCCTGCGCGGCTCAACCGCGCTGGAGATCCACAGCGGCCCGAGCAGGGAGTCCCTGCTCGCCACTCTGGCCCGTGGCGAGATCCGCGGCCTGCTGGTGATCGATGACGGCTTCTCCCGCGTCATGGCCGGTCAGGGCAATGGTACGCCGCAGGCGCTGCTGCTAACCGACGGCTCCGAGCCCAACACTGCCAACTTCGTCACCAACTATGTGCAGGGGATCTGGCAGGGGTGGCTCGCTGGCGAGGGGGTCGCCATGCCGGTGTCGATAGAGAGCCGCGCCTGGTTCAATCCGGCGCTGGTGAGCCGCAACTTTCTGGTACCGGGCTCCATTGCGGTGGTGATGACCATCATAGGCGCCCTGCTCACCTCGCTGGTGGTGGCGCGGGAGTGGGAGCGCGGCACCATGGAGGCGCTGCTCGCCACCCCGGTCACCAAGGGGGAGCTGCTGCTCTCCAAGCTGCTGCCCTACTATGGCCTTGGCATCATCGCCATGCTGCTCTGCCTGCTCTTCTCGGTGGCGGTGATGGCGGTGCCGTGGCGCGGCTCCCTGCTGCTGCTCTTTCTGGTCACCAGCGTCTTTCTCGGCAGCGCCCTCGGGCTCGGGCTGTTTCTCTCTACCGTGATGCGCAGCCAGTTCAACGCCGCGCAGGCAGCGCTGATCGCCGCCTTTCTGCCCGCGGTGATGCTGTCGGGTTTCGTGTTCGAGATCGCCAGCATGCCGCCGCTGCTGCGGGCCATCACTCACCTCATTCCGGCCCGCTACTTCGCAAGCTCGCTGCAGACCCTCTATCAGGCGGGCAGCGTCTTCTCGATCCTGCTGGTCAACGGTTTCTGTCTGCTGCTGCTGGCCGGTTTCTGGCTGGCCCTGACCGCCCGCAAGACGCGGCGCACTCTGGAGTAACCCATGCTGATCCGACTCTGGTGGCTGATCCGAAAAGAGCTGCAGGCCCTGATGGGCAATACCCAGGGGCGCTTTCTGCTCATCATGCCGGTGCTGCTGCAGACCGCCCTCTTCCCGTTCGCAGCCACTCTGGAGGTGACCGGCAACACGCTGGCCATCTACAACCAGGATGGCGGTGCCCAGAGCCGCGAGCTGCTGGAGCGCCTCACCCATATGCCCGCCTTCACCACCATCATCCCGGTGCAAGGCGAGGCGGGCATGACCGAGGCCATCACCGGGCAGCAGGCGCTGCTCGGGCTGATTATTCCGGGGGATTTCTCGCGCCGGCTGGCGCGGGGCGAACCGGCCAAGGTGCAGCTGATTATCGATGGCCGTCGCTCCAACGGCGGTCAGGTGGCTGCGGGCTACATCAGTCAGGTGATCGCCCGCTGGCAAAGTGAGGGCAAGGGCCAACCCGAGCTGGCGGTACGCAACCTCTACAACCCCAACGTCGAGTTCCACTGGCATGTCCTGCCGGCGCTGGTGGCCATCATCACCACTACCGGCTGTCTTATCGTCACTGCCCTCTCGGTCGCGCGGGAGCGGGAAGAGGGCTCCTTCGATCAGCTGCTGGTCTCCCCCCTCACCGCAGGCTGGATCATGGCGGGCAAGGCGGTGCCCGGCATCATGGTGGCGGTGGGACAAGGGTGCATAGTCGCGCTGGCCGCCCGTTTTGTCTTTCACCTCCCCTTTGCCGGCAGCCTCAGCCTGCTGATGGCGGGCATGGTCTGCTACGGGCTGGCACTGGCCGGGATCGGGCTCTTCATCTCGTCGTTCTGCTCAACCCAGCAGCAGGCCTTTCTCGGGGTCTTCTCCTTCACCGTACCGGCGGTGATCCTCTCGGGTTATATCTCGCCGGTGGAGAACATGCCGCAGGTGTTCCAGTGGCTGGCGGCCATCGACCCCCTTACCCACTTTATCGTGCTGCTCAAGGGGGTCTTCCTCAAGGGGTTCGACTGGTCCGCCGCCTGGCCCCTGCTCTGGCCGCTGCTCGCCATCGCCGGCGTCACCCTGTCGCTGGCGCTCGCCATGTTCCGCCGCCATATCGCCTGACACGCCGCCTTGCTCGGCTGATGCCGGTCTCGCCCAGTGCGAGATCGGCTTTTTCCGCCAGAAGTTTTCACTCCCCCAGCTTTTGCTAAAGCGCTCTTGCTCTCCACCATCCCTCACCCAAAGCCAGTACAGAAATCATCAACTGGTATACCTATTTTTGTATATCTTTGAATTTTATCGAATTACCCCTGACGAGATATATAAATAGACACTTGATTTGCATCAATTGCCCGCCCCTACTGACTGGGTAGCCTAGCCCCAGAATGATGTTTTATTACTCCAAACTAGAGGCAATCATGAGCAAAGTCAGACTGGTCGTTGTGGGTAACGGCATGGTGGGGCACCGCTTCATCGAAGAGCTGATCGAGCGGGCCGAGCCGGGCCGCTACGAGATCACCGTCTTCGGTGCAGAACCCCGTCCCGCCTACGATCGCGTCCATCTCTCCTCCTACTTCTCCCATCACACCAGCGAAGATCTCTCCCTCGTCAAACCCGGCTTCTACGACAAGCACGGCATCCGCCTGCTGCTCGGCGAAGCGGTGAAAACAATCGACAGGGCCAACCGCGAAGTGCACTCCAACAAGGGCACTGTGGTCGGGTACGACAAGCTGGTGCTGGCCACCGGTTCCTACCCCTGGGTGCCCTCCATTGCGGGCAGTCAGCACCACGAGTGCTTCGTCTATCGCACCATCGAGGATCTGAAAGCCATCCGCAGCGCCGCCAGGAGTGGCAAGAGCGGGGTGGTGATCGGGGGCGGCCTGCTTGGCCTGGAAGCCGCCGGCGCCCTCAAGGCACTGGGTCTCGAGACCCACGTGGTGGAGTTTGCTCCTGTGCTGATGGCCGAGCAGCTCGACGGTCAGGGTGGCCAGCTGCTGCGCCGCAAGATTGAATCCATGGGGGTGCAGGTACACACCAGCAAGAGCACCAGCGAGATCCTGATGCATGGCGGTGAACAGGCGAAACACCGCCTCGCCTTCGCCGACGGCAGCCAGCTGGAAGTGGACGTGGTGGTCTTCTCCACTGGCATTCGTCCGCAAGATACGTTGGGCCGTTACGGTGATCTCGCCATCGCCGAGCGCGGCGGCATCGTCATCGACGATCACTGCCTCACCTCCGACCCCGACATCTACGCCATCGGCGAGTGCGCCGCCTGGCAGGGGCGCTTCTTCGGACTGGTAGCGCCGGGCTACAAGATGGCCCAGATCACCGTCGACCATCTGCTCGGCGGCGACAGCTGTTTCGAGGGGGCAGACATGAGCGCCAAGCTCAAGCTGCTCGGCGTCTCCGTCGGCTCCATCGGCGATGCCCATGGTCGCACCCCGGGCAGCCACAGCTATGTGTTTCAGGACGATCAGGCCGGCGTCTACAAGAAGATCGTGGTGAGCGAAGACAACAGCCGCCTGCTCGGCGCCGTGCTGGTGGGTGATGTGGAAGATTACGGCAACCTGCTGCAGATGATGCTCAACGCCCTGCCGCTGCCGAGCCACCCGGATACCCTGATCCTGCCCGCCTACGCCGGTGCCAAGCCGACGCTGGGGGTGGATGCCCTGCCGGAGAGCGCCCAGATCTGCTCCTGCTTCGACGTCTCCAAGGGCGACATCGCCCAGGCGGTGGCCGAGGGTCACACCACGCTGGCCGCCATCAAGCAGCACACCAAGGCCGGTACCGGCTGCGGCGGCTGCGTGCCGCTCATCAGTCAGGTGCTCAACGCCGAGCTGGTGAAGCAGGGCATCGAGGTCAACAACCACCTCTGCGCCCACTTCCAACACTCCCGTCAGGAGCTGTTCCATCTGGTCAAGGTGGAGGGGATCAAGAGCTTCGACGAACTGCTGGCCAAACATGGCCAAGGCTATGGCTGCGAGGTGTGCAAACCGACCGTAGGTTCCATCCTCGCCTCCTGCTGGAACGAGCATGTGCTGAGCCCGCGCAACATCCCGCTGCAGGACACCAACGACATCTTCCTCGGCAACATGCAGAAGGACGGCAGCTACTCCGTCATCCCGCGCATGGCCGGTGGCGAAGTGACTCCGGAGGGGCTGCTGGCGGTGGCCGAAGTGGCCCGCGACTACAAGCTCTACACCAAGATCACCGGCGCCCAGCGCATCGGCCTGTTCGGGGCCCAGAAGGATGATCTGCCCGCCATCTGGCGCAAGCTGCTGGCGGCCGGTTTCGAGACCGGTCAGGCCTACGCCAAGGCGCTGCGCATGGCCAAGACCTGTGTCGGCAGCACCTGGTGCCGCTTCGGCGTACAGGACAGCGTCGGCCTCGGGGTCTTCCTCGAAAACCGCTACAAGGGCATTCGCACCCCGCACAAGATGAAGTTCGGCGTCTCTGGCTGTACCCGTGAATGTGCGGAAGCGCAGGGCAAGGACGTCGGCATCATCGCCACCGACGCGGGCTGGAACCTCTATGTGGGCGGCAACGGCGGCATGAAGCCGCGCCACGCCGACCTGCTGGCGTCTGACCTCGACCGAGAGACCCTCATCAAGCTGATCGACCGTTTCATGATGTTCTACGTCACCAGCGCCGACAAACTGCAGCGCACCTCGGTCTGGCTCGGCAATCTGGAAGGGGGCGTCGACTACCTGCGCGAGGTGATCGTCGACGACAAGCTGGGGCTGGCCGAGACGCTGGAGCGCGATATCCAGACCCTGATCGACAGCTACGAGTGCGAATGGTCGCGCACCCTCAACGAAGAGGAGGCACTCAAGCGATTCAGCCACTTCATCAACAGCGACAAGCGCGACCCGGACGTTCAGTTCGTTGCCGAGCGCGACCAGCACCGACCGGCGACCCCGGCCGAGCGCATCCCCGTCTACCAGATCGAGGTGGAAACCAAATGATGAAACTTGCCTGCCAACTCAACGACATCCTGCCGGGAACCGGCGTCTGTGCACTCATTGAAGGTCGCCAGATCGCCCTGTTCCGCCCGAGCGCGGCCGCCGAGGTGTTCGCCATCGACAACCGGGATCCCTTCTTCGCCGCCAACGTGCTGTCGCGGGGCCTGATCTGCGAACACGACGGCGAGCTCTGGGTCGCCAGCCCGCTCAAGAAGCAGCGCTTTCGCCTGAGCGATGGTCACTGCTTCGACAACCCTACGATGTCGGTGCAGAGCTATCCCGTTGAAGTACGCGGCCAGCAGGTCTGGGTCGCTGTCTAAAGCCAAATTCACTCTCTTTCGGGCTGCCTGTGGGCAGCCCTTTCAAGGACTCACAAGATGTACACGGAAACCATCAACAAGTGCGCCGCCAACGCGGCACGCATCAACCGCTTCGAGCGCAGCGACAAGCTCGGCTTCTGGCTCAGCTCCGCCATGGCGGGGGCCTATGTGGGCCTCGGCATCATCCTCATCTTCACCCTCGGCAATCTGGTGGATCCCGCCATCCGGCCGCTGGTGATGGGGGCCACCTTCGGTATCGCCCTGACGCTCGTCATCATTGCCGGCTCCGAGCTGTTTACCGGCCACACCATGTTCCTCACCTTCGGGGTGAAGGCGGGCAAGATCACCATGGCCGACCTGCTGCGCATCCTGCCGCAGACCTGGGCCGGCAACCTGATTGGCTCCATCGTGGTGGCGCTCATCTACTCCTACGGCGGCAGCCTGCTGCCGGACGCAGGCAGTCTGGCCCACAAGGTGGCGCTGGCCAAAACCCAGGCTCCGGCGCTGACCCTGTTTATGAAGGGGATCCTCTGCAACTGGCTGGTCTGCCTCGCCATCTGGATGGCGCTGCGCACCGAAGGGGCGGCCCGCTTCATCGCCATCTGGTGGTGCCTGCTGGCCTTTATCGCTTCCGGCTACGAGCACTCTATCGCCAACATGACCCTGTTCGCCCTCTCCTGGTTTGGCGCCCACTCCGATGCCTACACCCTGAGCGGCATCGGCCACAACCTGCTGTGGGTGACGCTGGGCAACACCGTCTCCGGCGTCCTCTTTATGGGCCTCGGTTACTGGTATGCCACCCCGAAAGCTGAACGCCCGGTCGCAGTGAGCGAGACCACCAGCACCGCCAACCAGACCCGAACCGCCTGATCCGGAGGCCCCATGGACTACTTGCCCATCTTTTGCCGACTCGACAACAAACCCGTGCTGCTGGTCGGCGGCGGCGAGGTAGCGGAGCGCAAGGCGCGCCTGCTGCTGGATGCCGGTGCTCGCCTCACCGTCGTGGCGCCCGAGCTCGACCCCGAGCTGGCGGAGCTGGCTGCCAACGGCAGCATCGAGTGGCTGGCCGGTGAATTTGTGCCGGAACAACTGGCGGGCAAGTGGCTGGTGGTGGCAGCAACCGATCGGCGCGAGGTGAATGCACTGGTTTACCAAAGCGCCAATCAGGCGCGGATCTTTGCCAACGTGGTGGATGACCCGAAACGCTCCAGCTTCATCATGCCGTCGATCATCGACCGCTCACCGCTGATGGTGGCCATCTCCTCCGGCGGCAAGGCGCCTGTGCTGGCCCGGCTGCTGCGGGAAAAACTGGAAGCCCTGCTGCCGCAACATCTGGGGGCCGTGGCGACCTTTGCCGGCAGCCTGCGGGAGCGGGTCAAGGCCCGCTTCGCCACCATGGGGGAGCGACGCCGCTTCTGGGAGCGGCTGCTCGGGGCCGATCGCCTCGGGCAGGCGCTGGCGCGGGGCGATAGCGCCAGCGCCCACCAGCTGGCCGACAACCTGTTTGCCGATGAAAGCCAGACCGGAGGCGAAGTGGTGCTGGTGGGGGCTGGCCCCGGCGATCCGGGCCTGCTCACCCTACACGCCCTGCGCCAGATGCAGCAGGCGGACGTGGTGGTTTACGACCGACTGGTCTCTGACGAAGTGATGGCGCTGGTGCGCCGGGATGCCAAGCGCATCTTCGTCGGCAAGCAGGCGGGCAACCACTGCGTGCCGCAGGAGGGGATCAACCAGCTCTTGCTGGAGGAGGCGAAAAAGGGCCAGCGGGTGGTGCGGCTGAAGGGGGGTGACCCCTTTATCTTCGGCCGTGGCGGCGAGGAGCTGGAGACGCTCGTTGGTACTGGGATTGGCTTTCAGGTGGTGCCGGGGATCACTGCGGCCAGCGGCTGCGCCGCCTACGCCGGTATTCCGCTCACCCACCGCGATCACGCCCAGAGCGTACGCTTCGTCACCGCCCACGGCAAGGGGGGCGCCCGGGATCTCGACTGGCCGCTGCTCGCCAAGGACAAGCAGACCCTGGTGTTCTACATGGGGCTCTCATCCTGCGCCACCATCCGCGAGCAGCTGCTGGCCCACGGCAAAGCGAGCAACACCCCGGTGGCGCTGATCGAGCGCGGCACCCAGCCCTGCCAGCGGGTCATTCGTGGCACTCTCGATGAGCTACCCGCGCTGGCGGTGGGGGTCGAAAGCCCGGCCCTGATCATGGTGGGTTCTGTGGTAACCCTGGCCGACCGGCTCGCCTGGTTTGGCGAGGCACCACAGGCTCAGCGAGCCCTCGCCTGAGGGATCCTCGGCAAACGATCATGAGGCCACCAGCAGGTGGCCTCACCTTTACCTCCCTCTTCTCCCATCACGGTCATAACCTGTTGTTTTAAGTCTGGTATCCTATGGGCATTGAGCCCTTGGCTACCATCTCAGGAATTCATCCCATGTCTCTTCCCATCAAGAACAGCGCCCGGCAGCGCGCGGATGACAGATCCCGCATTCTCACCCTGCTGCTACGCGATGACGCCCTCACCGACAGCCTGCTCGATCCGCAGGTGGTGCAGGATGCCGAGCAACGCGATCAGACCAGCGAACTCACCTCGCTGGTCAACGGGTTGCCCGCCGCCGACGTCGCCGATGCGCTGGAGTCGCTGCCGCCCGATGAGCGTCATGCCCTGTGGGCGCTGGTGGAGGAGGAGAAGCGCGGCCAGATCCTGGTTGAAGCGTCGGAGACGGTGTGGGACAGCCTTATCAGCGGGATGAGCGACAAGGAGCTGCTGCACGCCCTGCGCTCTCTGGATATCGATGACCAGATCTATCTGGGCCAGTACCTGCCCCGCAACCTGATGGGGCGGCTGCTCACCTATATGGCCCCCGCCGACCGGGATCGGGTGCGGGAGGTGATCCGCTACGGCAAGCACACCGTCGGCGCCATGATGGACTTCGAGATCATCACCATCCGCCCCGAGGTGACGCTCGCCACTGTGCAGCGCTATCTGCGGCTACGCGGCAAGATCCCCGCCAACACCGACAAGCTGTTCGTCATCGATCGGCGCAACCACCTGCTGGGGGAGCTGGCCCTCACCACTGTGCTGCTGCACAAGCCCGCCACCCTGGTGAGCGACGTGATGGAGCGTGATCCGGTCACCTTCGATCCGGAGGATAACGACGAAGCGGCCGCCCGCACCTTCGAGCGGGATGACCTGCTCTCCGCCGCCGTGGTGGATGGCAAGGGCAAGCTGATGGGCCGCCTCACCGTCGAAGAGGTGGTGGATCTGGTCTATGAGGAGAGTGACACCGACCTGCGCCGGATGGGGGGTATCAGCGAGGATGAAGACGTGTTCGCCCCGGTCTCCAAGGCGGTCAAGACCCGCTGGGCCTGGCTTGCCATCAACCTCTGCACCGCCTTTGTCGCCTCGCGGGTGATCGGCCTGTTCGAGCACACCATCTCCCAACTGGTGGCGCTGGCGGCCCTGATGCCCATCGTCGCCGGGATCGGCGGCAACACCGGCAACCAGACCATCACCATGATAGTGCGGGCGCTGGCGCTGCAGCACATTCAGGCAGGCAACCTCTCCTTCCTGCTGCTGCGGGAACTTGGCGTCGCCTTTATCAACGGGCTGGTGTGGGGCGGCACCATGGGCATCGCCACCTATCTGCTCTATCAGGATGCGGCGCTCGGCGCCGTAATGACCCTGGCCATGATGCTCAACCTGCTGGTGGCCGCCCTGATGGGGGTCATCATCCCCATGACCATGACCCGCCTCGGCCGCGACCCGGCAGTCGGTGCCAGCGTGATGATC
>NZ_JBFODN010000221.1:0-1930 GCF_040908345.1 Aeromonas sp. R3-1 | reverse complement strand
GGATCAAGCGTCTTCGTGATCGCTGATCAGCAGGTTGGCAGCGGCATAGGCAGCCTGCTCGCGCAGCTCGGCGGGTACCCGCTCATCAGCGGCGACCGCGTTGAGGGCGCGGATAGCGGCGGCGATGGCCTTCGGCACATAGCCCTGCTCGCCGGAGCCAATCTGGTTATAGGCGATACGGATCGCTTCACAGCACTCATAAACCATCATGATTTGCTTCCTTGAAAGTAAAAAGGCGAGCAAATATAGCGGTTTTGCTCCCATTTTGTCAGTCTCGCGGTTGTAATTTGCGGCAAGCCCGTTAGTTTGGTTACCCCCTTTCCTGTTTCGGCCTCTTTGATGCTGCTCTCTTCGCGCAATTCACTGGCGATCTTTCTGACGCTGTTTGCTCTTCTCGCCCTGACGCTTAAGGATGGCGCGGACAAATATCTGGTACTCCATGGCTACTCCGTGATGGAGATGGTCTGGTTTCGCTTCTTTGTTCCTTTCCTCGGTCTGCTGCTGTTGTTGCCAAGGCGCACCATGTCGGCGCTGCTGGCGGTGGATCGCTGGCTATTGTTGCGCTCGCTGCTGTTTCTGGTCTGTGCGCTGGTCTCGGTGATTGCGCTGGCCCATGTACCGCTCAACGTCTACACCATCATTTGCCAGCTTGGTTCGCTGGCCTTCGTGGTGGCGGGTGTGATCTTTTTCAGGGAGCGTCTGACCCGGACCAAGGTGGCGGCCGTGCTGTTGGGGTTGTTTGGCGTGCTGGTGGTGACCCATCCCGACGGGGGCGACGCGAACCTCTACTATCTGCTGCCACTGGTCATTGTACTGGCCAACACCGGCTACAACCTCATCACCAAGCTGGTGGATCCACGTTTGACCACCCTCGATATCCTAATCGTCACCTGCTTCATGCTGGGGATGGTGGCAATGGTCGCACTCTGCTGGCAGCCTGCACTGTGGCGCAACCCTGGGCTTGCCGACTGGCCCTATCTGCTGGCGCTACCGGTGGTGACCCTGCTCTCCCAATATTGCCTTATCAAGGCGATGCAGTATGCGCAGGCCTCTACTCTGGCGCCCTTCTTCTATTTCCAGATCTTTTTTTCTACCCTCTGCGGCTATCTGATGTTTGGTGAAATGCCGACCCTCAGTAGTATGGCGGGGTGTCTACTCATCGTGCTGGCTGGCATAGTGGTCATTCATTCCCAGCGCCGGGCTCGTGTGCTGGCGCGGTCTGAGGCGGCGGAGCAGGTGTGACAGTTTGTACGAAACGAATTGTGTAAAAAACGGATTATGTAAAAGAAGCGGCCACAGGCCGCGATAAAAAACAGAGCGTGTTACCAGAAACAAAGAGGTGATGATGTTTACCGGAATTGTGCAAGGTGTGGCCGAACTGGTCGCCATCGAAGAGAGTGCTTCATTTCGTACCCACGTGATCCGCATGCCAAGCTCGGCGTGGGGGGAAGGGCTGGCCCTCGGCGCCTCGGTCGCTCACAACGGCTGCTGCCTGACCGTTACCCGGGTAGAGGGTGAGCTGGTCAGCTTCGAGCTGATGCAGGAGACTCTGCGTCTCACCAACCTCGGCCTGTTGCAGGTGGGGGACAAGGTCAATGTGGAGCGGGCTGCCCGCTTTGGTGACGAGATCGGCGGTCATGCCATGTCTGGCCATATCATCGGCATGGCAGAGGTTACCTCGGTGATCGACACACCCAACAACCGTCAGGTGTGGTATCGCCTTGCTCCCGAGCTGATGAAATATGTGCTGACCAAGGGATACATCGGTATCGACGGCATCAGTCTGACCATAGGTGAGGTGCGCGAGCGGGAGTTCTGCGTCCACCTGATCCCCGAAACCCTGGCCCGCACCAACCTGGGTTGGGTCAAGGCTGGCTGGCAGACCAATATCGAGATCGATCCCCAGACTCAGGCCATCGTCGATACGGTG
>NZ_JBFODN010000220.1:0-35826 GCF_040908345.1 Aeromonas sp. R3-1 | reverse complement strand
CAAGATGGACTTGCGACTGAGACCCTACAAGGGAAAACGCCCGCAACTGGGCAAACGGGTGTATGTAGACCCCTGCGCGACACTGGTGGGCGATATCGAACTGGCCGACGACGCCAGCATCTGGCCCATGGTGGCGGCACGGGGGGATGTGAACCATATCCGCATCGGCGCCCGCAGCAATATTCAGGACGGCACTGTGCTGCACCTGACCCGCAAGAGCGCCAGCAACCCGACCGGCTATCCGCTGCTGATCGGTGAAGATGTCACAGTGGGTCACAAGGCGATGCTGCACGGCTGCACCATCGGCAACCGGGTGCTGGTCGGCATGGGAGCCATTCTGCTTGATGGCGTCGTAGTTGAAGATGAGGTGATGATCGGCGCAGGTTCGCTGGTGCCACCGGGCAAGCGACTCGAATCGGGCTTTCTATATTTAGGTAATCCCGTCAAACAGGCTCGTCCGCTCAAACCCGCCGAGATCGCCTTCCTCAAGACCTCGGCTGACAACTATGTCCTGCTCAAGGATGAGTATCTGCAAGAGACCTGATAGGGCTGGCAGAAACAGGAAGCCCGGCATAATGCCGGGCTTCGCTTCTTATATAGCTATATAGCCATGCAGAACGGCTGACCGGAAATCAGTGGGCCTGATCCCAGTTGTCACCGGTGCCCGCTTCAACCAGCAGCGGCACATGCAGTTCGGCAGCTGCCGACATCTTCTCCTTGATGATGGCGGTGTACTCCTCCAGCTTCTCTTCGCGGATCTCGAACACCAGTTCATCGTGTACCTGCATCAGCATGCGGATCGACTCATCCTCGATACCGCGGATCCAGCTGTCCACATTGATCATGGCGCGCTTGATGATATCGGCGGCCGTGCCCTGCATCGGGGCGTTGATGGCGGCCCGTTCGGCGGCCTTGCGCAGACCGGCATTGCGGGACTTGATATCCGGCAGATAGAGGCGACGACCAAACAGGGTCTCGACATAGCCCTGGGCTTCCGCCTGCTGACGGGTGCGCTCCATATACTCCAGCACGCCCGGGTAGCGCTCGAAGTAGAGATCCATGTACTTCTGCGCCTCAGCACGGCCGATCCCCAGCTGCTTGGCCAGACCGAAGGCGCTCATGCCGTAGATGAGGCCGAAGTTGATCGCCTTGGCGCTGCGACGCATGTCGCTGGTCACCGCATCAAGTTCAACCCCGAATACCTCGGCAGCGGTCGCCTTGTGGATGTCCTTGCCCTCGGCGAAAGCGGTCAGCAGCCCCTTGTCGCCGGAGAGATGCGCCATAATGCGCAGCTCGATCTGGGAGTAGTCCGCCGCCACCAGCTTGTAACCGGCGCACGGGATGAAAGCCTGCCGGATGCGACGACCCTGTTCGTTGCGTACCGGGATGTTCTGCAAGTTGGGATCGGTGGAGGAGAGCCGGCCGGTCGCCGCCACTGCCTGATGATAGGAGGTGTGCACCCGTCCGGTCTGCGGCTTGATCATCAGCGGCAGCTTGTCGGTGTAGGTGGACTTGAGCTTGGCCAGCCCACGGTGCTCCATCAGCAGTTGCGGCAGCTCATAGGTCTCCGCCAGCTCGGCCAGTACCTCTTCCGCAGTGGATGGCGCTCCCTTGGGGGTCTTTTTGATGATCGGCAGCCCCAGCTTGGTGAAGAGGATCTCCCCAAGCTGCTTGGGCGAGGAGAGGTTGAACTCCTGCCCGGCCAGCTCGTGAGCCTGTTTCTCCAGCTCTGCCAGACGCACTTCGATCTCCTGGCTCTGCTGGTGCAGCAGTTTGGGCTCGATGGTGGTACCGAGTCGCTCCATCCGCGCCAGAACCGGCAGCAGCGGCAGCTCGATTTCGCTGAATACTTTGGCGAGGCCCGGCTCGGCAGAAAGCTTGCCCCACAGCGCCTGATGCAGACGCAGGGTGATGTCGGCATCTTCCGCTGCGTAAGGAGCCGCCTGCTCCAGCTCGATCTGGTTGAAGGTGAGCTGCTTCACCCCCTTGCCGGCGATATCCTCGAACGAGATGGTTTCAACGTTCAGATACCTGCGGGCCAGTGAATCCATATCGTGGCGGCTGGCGGTGGAGTTGAGCACGTAGGACTCGAGCATGGTGTCGTAGGCAATGCCCTGCAGGTCGATGTCATGGTTAAGCAGCACGTTGCGATCGTACTTGAGGTTCTGTCCCACCTTGAGACGGGTCGGATCTTCCAGCAGCGGTTTGAGCTTGCCCAACACCACGGCCTCGCTCAGCTGTACCGGTGCCCCAAGATAGTCGTGGCCAAACGGCACATAAGCAGCCTTGCCCGGTTCAACCGCGAAGGAGACGCCGACGATCCGCGCCTCCATATAGTCGAGACTGGTGGTTTCGGTATCGAAGGCAAACAACGGTGCCGCTTTCAGCTGTTCCAGCCAGCCGTCAAACTCGGCTTCGTCCAGAATGCAGCGGTAGTCGGTTTCGATGGCGGCAACCGGAGCGGCGCTCTCATCGCCAGCCTCGTCTTGTCCGGCGCTCTCGCTGCCCTCTTCACCACCGGATTCCAGCTCCTTGATCAGGTTGCGCAGCTCGTATTCGCGATAGACCGCCAGCAGGGACTCCTTGTCGACCGGTTTTAGCAACAGCTCTTCCAGACTCTGTTCCAGCTCGACATCGGTCTTGATGGTCGCCAGTCGATAGGAGAGACGAACCTGCTCCTCCTGCTCGCGAAACTTGTCAGCGAACGCCTTGGAGCCACGGAAGCCGAGGGCGGCGACCTTGTCGAGGTTGGCGGCAATCTCGTCGATGCTGCCAATCCCCTGCAGCAGGGCCAGTGCGGTCTTCTCGCCGACACCGGTCATGCCGGGAATGTTGTCGACCTTGTCACCCATCAGGGCCAGGTAGTCGATGATGAGCTCGGGCGGCACGCCGAACTTCTCGATCACCCCTTCCCGATCGGTCTTCACATCTTTCATGGTGTCGATCAGGGTGACATGGTCGGAGACCAGCTGTGCCATATCCTTGTCACCGGTGCTGATCAGCACCGGCAGCTGCTTCTCGGTCGCCTGGCGGGCCAGAGTGCCGATCACGTCGTCGGCTTCAACCCCTTCCACCATCAGGAAGGGGAAGCCCATCGCCTTGATCATCTGGTGGATGGGCGCAACCTGGCTGCGCAGATCGTCCGGCATGCTGGCGCGGGTCGCCTTGTACTCGGGATAGATGTCATCGCGGAAGGTCTTGCCCTTGGCATCAAACACCACAGCCACATGACAGTCAGGATATTGCTTGCGCAGGCTGCGCATCATGTTGGCCATGACACGGACGGCGCCGCTCGGCAAACCGGTCGATGTGCGCAGATCGGCCTGCTGGGAGGCGAAGAAGGCGCGGTAAAGATAAGAGGAGCCGTCGACCAGAATAAGGGGGTTGCTAGGGGCCATGAAATCGTCCTGCCAGAGATAAACAGCCGCTAGGATGCCACAGGGCCCCCCTCACACCAAGGGGCGCAGCAACAGCACACAGCGCCTGATTATGGGACTCAATCTGTGGATAACTCTGTGTTCAAAAATGGGGCGCATCAGAGTGCACAGTGATGAAGCTGTGTATAAGAATACAAAAAGCCATTAAAAACAATTAATTGAGATCGTAAAAACCGATCGAGAGACAGTTAGGATGATCTCGATCAATGTGGAAAAAGATTTAAGGGAGTAGGTACGGCAGGATCCAAAACGAAACAATCCTAGCACAGCAAGATGACTTGACCAGCGGAGGGCGAGCGATAACCATACAAAAGTACAACAATCCATCCTGGCTCACATTTTCAACAACGAGGAGTTTGCCATGAAAAAAGTGGCCGTGATTTTGAGTGGCTGCGGTGTCTTTGACGGGGCCGAAATCCACGAGGTCGTAATCAGCCTGCTGGCGTTGGCCCGTCAGGGAGCCGCCGTCCAGTGCTTCGCCCCGAACGTAGCGCAGCTCCATGTCATCAACCACCTGACCGGTGAAGTGAGCGAGGGAGAGAGCCGCAATGTACTGGTCGAAGCGGCCCGCATCTGTCGTGGCCAGATAAAGGATGTGGCCGAGCTGGATGCGGCCGATTACGACGCGCTGCTGGTGCCCGGCGGCTTTGGCGCGGCCAAAAACCTGTGCGACTTCGCTATCAAAGGAGCCGAGTGCCAGATCCAGCCCGATGTGCTGAAAGCGTGCCAGAGCTTTGCCAACGCCAACAAACCGGCCGCCTATATCTGCATCGCGCCCGCCATGATCCCGCTGATCTATGGTGCCGGTACGCTGGCGACCATCGGCCATGACGAGGGTACCGCCAACGCCATCGAGGCGATGGGTGGCAGCCATCTCAACTGCCCGGTCAACGAGTTCGTAGTGGATCAGGAGCGCAAGGTGATCTCCACCCCCGCCTACATGCTGGCCAACAACATTGTCGAAGCGGCAGACGGCATCGAGAAGACAGTCAAGCAACTGCTGGCGCTGTAATTCCCATCCCGCCAAAAACAGACGAGCCGCTCATGGAGCGGCCCGTTTTCAATTCTGCCTGAAGGCGATGAATTAGATGGTTTCGCCCATCTGATCCATCTTGCCCAGCAGGGCACGCAGACGCTCCTGCCATGCAGTGTGCTCGTTGCGCAGCTGATGGTTCTCGTCTTGCAGCTTGCTGTTCTGCTCTTTCAGCTCGTCCAGCTCCATCTTCAGCAGGGAGATGTTGTCGACGGCGGATTGTACTTTGGATTCGAGTTGCTCAAGGACTTCTAGTGACATATGCATACCTGTTTGTTCAATTGCGATGCCCCACAGAGGGCGATTCAAGCGCGTGAAGCCAGCATACCCCGAGCGCATCGGCACAAACAAGCCAGTGCGCTGTAAAATGCGCCTTCCATAGATGTATTGTCTAAATATGCGTCTATTTTTCTCGCATCCTGCGCCCGAGCCGCGACAACACACTGAACCGTGCGTAAAAAGCCCCGCCACCCGCGCATCATTGGCCCCCCTCCTGACGGCGCCGCCGTTATCCATGCAAGGCGATATAAGCCCCCAGCAACAGACAGGCGACAACATACATCAGCAGGCCGTAGAGCAGGTTCCAGCGCAGGATCAGCCCGGCACGGAGGTTGTAGCGTGAGGCCAGCGCCAGATTGGATCCGGAGAGCGGACTGGTGCCGGTGGCAAGCCCCCACCCCAGCAGGAAACACATACCGAGCAGGCTGGGATCCGGCGCCAGCGGCCAGAGCAGTGGCGCCAGCCCGGAGATACTGATGAGCGGATGCACCCCGACGATGGCCACCAGCAGTATCAGCAGCAGAGTGAGGGATGCCTCAAGCCAGCCAAAGTGATTGAATAGCGGCAAGCCGTGACCGGCACCGAGATCGATGACCGACAACGCACTGTTGATGCCTGCCGCCAGCAAACCGGCCCCCAGAAACAGCACCAGCTGACCACCGATGGCGGGAAAGCGTTCCACCACCTGCCGCTTGAGGGCCGCCTTGCGCCCGGCCCTCGGCATAAAGAGCAGCGCCAGCAGCGGGGCCACCAGCGCGATCACCGCCAGAATGCCGAGCTGGGGCCAGACCTGCTTGATGAGCAGTACCAGCAGCGCCAGCGTGACCGGCAACCCCAGGGTCTGCAGCCGCAGCGGATAACCGGCAAAGTCGGCTACCCCGATCCGCTCCACCTGCCAGGCAGTCAGCCCCATCGCCAGCAAGGCGGCGAGGATTCCGAACGGCAGAATATGGGAGAGCTGCAAGCCCGGCGCATAGGTGAGCGCCACCGCCATGGCGACAAAGAAGGGTGACCAGAAGGCAGCCGCACAGAAGATCCGGCTCAGCACCATCACCTGACGCCGCTCCAGGGTGCCATTGCGCTCCAGCCGATCGCCGATGATAAAGAGCACCGAGAGGTTGATGACCGCCCCCAGCAAATTGAGGCTGGCCATGGTGCTCCACAGCCCCTTTCGCCCGGTCCAGGAGGTGGTGCCGGTCAAGAGACCCGAGGTGGCGAGGTTGAGGGTGCTCACCGCGGCAAACATGGTGAGCATATTGATGTTGGGCAACAGCCAGTCACCGGCGCTGAGGGGCGCGCCCTGCCACCAGGAGAAAATGAGCAGCAACAGCGCCGCGCCATACAATGCCAGCGCCTGCCGCTTGGCGGCCCCCACCAGCCAGGGCCAGGTGAGCAGTGACGCCCCCCAGGCCGCCATGGCCGCTGGCCAGGGGGAGAGTCCCAGATAGAGATGCAGCAAGTTGAGCAGCCACATCCCCAAAATCAGATAACCCGACCAGCGTTTGGCCATCGACTACTCCGGCCGGGAGATCAGAGACACTGATCCATATCCAGTGAAGGCTTGTCGCACTCCGGACGGCCGACGATCTTGGCGGGTACGCCAGCGACCGTGGTATGAGGCGGCACCGGGTTGATCACCACGCTGCCCGCACCAATTTTGGCACCCACGCCCACTTCGATATTGCCGAGCACTTTGGCGCCCGCCCCTATCATCACACCTTCGCGGATCTTGGGGTGGCGATCGCCGCTCTCCTTGCCGGTACCACCGAGGGTCACGCTCTGCAGGATGGAGACATCATCCTCAATCACCGCCGTCTCGCCCACCACTATGCCGGTGGCGTGGTCGAACATGATCCCCTTGCCGATGCGGGCGGCCGGGTGCACATCCACCCCGAACACCACCGAGATCTGGTTTTGCAGATAGAGGGCCAGCGAGCGGCGCCCCTGCCGCCACAGCCAGTTGGCGACCCGATAGCCCTGCAGGGCATGGAACCCCTTGAGATAGAGCAGCGGAGTGGAGAAGAGGTCGACCGCCGGATCGCGCTCCTGCACGGCGCAGATGTCGGCCGCCACTACCGTCAGCAGCTCGGGCTCGCTGCGCAGGGCCAGCTCGATCACCTCGCGCAGGGCGATGGCGGGCATGGTGGCGCTGTCGAGTTTGTTGGCCAGCTGGAAGCTGAGGGCCGAACGCAGATTCTTGTGATTGAGAATAGTGGAGTGGAAGAAGCTGGCCAGCATCGGCTCCTGGGCCGCCATGCACTGTGCTTCTTGCTGAATTTTGTGCCAGGTTTTGGCAACCAGTTCATCCATGTTGCAGCCTACTGTTGTTCTGGGTGAGGGCTCTGTTGTTCTTTTGTCAGCACCGAGATGGGGTCCATGTGGATGATGACATCCATCCGCTCGAATGCCTGGCGTACCGCCAGTTCGGCTTCATCGGCGATCTGATGGGCCTTGACCAGGGGGATCTGATCATCCAGTTCAAGATGCAACTGTACGAATCGGGTCGGCCCGGATTGACGGGTGCGCAGGTCATGTACGCCGTGTACACCTTCTACGGCACAGCAGAGCGCCATTATTCTCGCTTGTTCTTCCGCTGGCAACTGACGATCGAGCAGGGCCTGCACCGACTCGTAGCCGATGTGCCCGGCCCCCCACAACAGGAACAGCCCGATCAGGATGGCAAACAGGCCGTCGGCCCAGTACCACCCCTGCCCCGCCAGCACCAGCGCCAGCAAGACACCGGCATTGAGCAGCAGATCGGAACGGTAGTGCAGCATGTCGGCCTTGATGGCCACACTGTTGGTCTTGCGAATAACGAAACTCTGGAAGCTGACCAGCAGCAGGGTCAGCACGATGGATCCGCCGCTGACCCAGAGACCCGCTTCCAGTCGCAGGATAGGCGCCTGATTGAGCAGGGATGAAATTCCGTGCATCACCAACAGCAGGGCAGAGCCGGAGATAAAGGCCGACTGGATGAGGCCCGCCAGCGACTCCGCCTTGCCGTGGCCGAAACGGTGCTCGTCATCGGCGGGGGCAAGCGCATAGCGAATGGCCAGCAGGTTGATGATGGAGGCACTCACATCCATGAAGGAGTCGGTGAGCGACGCCAGCAGGGTCGACGAGTCGGTCATCAGCCAGGCGATCAGTTTGCCGATGATCAGCAAGGTAGCGGTGGTGACCGCCGCTATGCTGGCAAAGGTCACCCAACGGGAATATTGTTGATGGCTCAAAACCGGCTTTCCTCTGGCGATGAAAAACTTATTATACCCTGACCCCGGCGTCAGTTTGGCGCGAAAATCTGCGGAATAACACCAGATGAACAGAATACTCCTGGTCGACGACGATCTTGAATTGACCCAACTGCTCACCGAAATTCTGACCCTGGAGGGATTTCAGGTCACGGTCGCCGAGGATGGTGAAGAGGGGCTGCAACGGCTGGCGGAGCAGAGCTTCGATCTGGTGCTGCTGGACGTAATGATGCCCAAGCTCAACGGCTTTGCCATGCTGACCAAGCTGCGCAAGACCCACGACACCCCGGTGCTGATGCTGACCGCCCGCGGTGACAGCCAAGATCGGGTCAACGGTCTGGAAGCGGGTGCCGACGACTATCTGGCCAAGCCATTCGATGACAGGGAGCTGCTGGCCCGGGTACGCGCCATCCTGCGCCGTACCCAGAGCGCCCCGCCCCAGCGCGGCAACTCCTCCGACGAAGTGCACTTCATGGATATCGTGCTGCAACCTGGCCTGCAGCAGGCCCGCTGCGGCGAACAGCTGCTGGAGCTGACCGCCACCGAATTCGGGCTGCTGGAGTGCCTGCTGCGCAATCCCGGCCAGATCGTCAGCAAGAGCCACCTCTCCGAGCAGGTGCTGGGCAAGAAGCTGGAACCCTTCGATCGGGCCATCGACATGCATCTGAGCAACCTGCGCAAGAAGCTGCCGGACCGCACCGATGGCCAGCCCCGCTTCAAAACCGTACGGGGGCGCGGGTACCTGTGGCTAGAGCAAGAATAGAGCGCATCAACTCCCTCAACGGGATCTCGACCCACATCTTCCTCTGGTTCTGGTTCATGCTGCTGGTGATGCTGGCCGCCGTGATCAGCCTGCCGACCCTGGATCCCCGCAACCAGATCCCGCTGCCGACCCACGAAGTGGCGCGGATGCAGAACAACGTGCAGGCTCTGCTCAACGCCGCCGAGCCGGAGCAGGATTTCGATCTGGCCAAGGCGATGGACAAGATCGCCATGCTGCCGGTGGACAACGTCTACCTGCGCGACGAGAAGGGGCAGATACAGTCCACCACCCATCCGCGCAAGTTCGTGGTGCGCTTTATGGTGGATGCTGACGACCCGGCCAATCCCATGCTGGGCAACGAGGATCGCAAGGCGATCGCCGGCCCCTTCCTGATGGAGCACCACGGTCATCGCTATCACGTCTATTTCGGCCTCAATGCCGAGAACCCCTATCTGTTCCTGTTTATTCAGGTGCTGGATCACCCGATCCGCATTCTGGGCATCTCGATGTTGGTCAGCACCCCGCTCTGCCTGCTGCTCGCCTGGCGGCTGACCCGCCCCATCCTGCAGTTGCAGAAGTCGGTCTCCCAACTGGCGGCTGGCAATCTGGAGGTACAGATCCCCAACCTGGGACGGGGTGACGAGATCGGCCAGCTGGCGGACAACGTCAGCCGCATGGTAGAGACGCTCAAGAGCATGATCCAGAAGCAGAAACAGCTGCTCTCCGATATCTCCCACGAGCTGCGCAGTCCCCTCACCCGGATGCAACTGGCGCAGGCGCTGATCCGCCGCAAGCAGGGTGACAGCGCCGAGCTGGCGCGGATCGAATCGGAGATCGGACGGCTGGACAAGCTGATCGGCGATCTGCTGGATCTGTCGCGGGTACAGCAGCATGTAGAGGCACCGGTGGTGCACCCGCTGGCCGACCTGCTGGAGCCCATCCTCGAAGATGCCATGTTCGAGGCAAACCAGAGCGGCAAACAGCTCAGACTGCCGCCACTGCCCGCAGAGTCGATCCAGATGTGGCCCGAGCTGCTGGCCCGGGCGGTGGAGAACCCCCTGCGCAACGCCCTCAAATATGCCCGCGAGTTCATCAAGGTGGACTGGTATCGGGAGGGGCAGGAGTGGGTGATGACCATTCGAGATGACGGCCCCGGGGTGCCAGACGAGCAGCAGGCGCTGCTGTTCCAGCCCTTCTTCCGGGTCGATGATGCCCGCAACGCCAAGACTGGCGGCACCGGGCTGGGGCTGGCCATCGCCTCGGAGGCGATCCAGCGCCACGGCGGCACCATTGCGGCCAGCAACAATCACCCGACCGGGCTGACCATCACCATCCGCTTGCCCATCGCCTGATCCTTTTCATCCGGACGGGCGCTGGGTATGCTGGCGCCCCTTCTTGGCTTTACACCTCTTTGCAGGAGCTCGTCATGCTCGATATCGTCCTCTACCAGCCGGAAATTCCGCCCAACACCGGCAATATCATCCGGCTCTGCGCCAATACCGGTTACCGGCTCCATCTGATCGAGCCACTGGGGTTTGAGTGGGATGACAAGCGGGTAAAGCGGGCGGGACTCGACTATCACGAGTTTGCCGAGGTGAAGCGCTGGCCGAACTATGAGGCTTTTCTGGCCGCCGTGGCGCCCAAACGGGTGTTTGCCTGCACCACCAAGGGGCGCACCGCGCACTCGGCAGCACAATATGCCCTTGGCGACGCCCTGCTGTTTGGCCCGGAGAGTCGCGGCCTGCCCATCGAGATCATCGAGAGCCTGCCATTCGAGCAGCGACTACGCATCCCTATGGTGCCCCAGAGCCGCAGCATGAACCTCTCCAACGCGGTGTCTGTCTTTGTCTACGAGAGCTGGCGCCAGCTCGGCTACGACGGTGCCATGTAAGCGCCACCGATGATCAGTGGCGGGCGTCGAGCAGATGCCCGCTGCGCTCCAGCCGCCAGCAAGTGACCCCCTGCGACAGACCGCGCCCCACCATCAGCGCCGCCATCGCCGCCCATAGCGCGGCCACGCCCCACGACTGACAGAGCCACCAGATCGGGAAGAAGCCGCCAAACGCGGCCAGCAACATGCTGTTGCGCATCTCCCGGGCCCGGGTCGCCCCGATAAATACGCCATCCAGCAGGAAGCACCAGACCGCCAGCAACGGCATGGCGATCAGCCAGGGAAGCTGACGATTTGCCTCCGCCACCACGGCCGGAATGTCGGTGATATAGCCGATAAGGTGGGCACCAAAGAGGGCAAACACCAGGGTAAAACCACTGGCGATGAAGGCGGCCCAGCCCAGATTGAGCACGATGGCCTCCCGCAGTTTCTGCCGATCCCGCTGACCGATGGCTCGTCCTACCATGGCCTCCACCGCATAGGCAAAACCATCGAGCCCGTAGGAGATGAGCATCAGGAAGTTGAGCAGCACCGCATTGGCGGCCACCGCCACATCCCCCAGTCGTGCCCCTTGCAGAGTCATGAAGGCGAAGCAGAGCTGCAAACAGAGGGAGCGCAGGAAGATATCGCGGTTGAGACCGAGCAGCCGCACCATGGGCGCGAGCTGTCGCCAGCGCTGCCAGCCATCCTGCCACACTGTCGGCGCCAGTTGTCGCAGCTGACGGCGTACCAGCCAGATCCCGACTGCCAGCGCACAGTAGTCCGCCATGACCGAGGCCGCCGCCACACCCCGCACCTGCCAGCCGAGCCCCAGCACAAACAGGGCATCGAGCGCCATGTTGACCAGATTGGTGAGGATCAACATCACCATGGGGCTGCGGGCATCCTGCATCCCCAACAGCCAGCCCATGACCACCAGATTGCAGAGCGCCGCCGGGGCGCTCCAGATCCGCACCGCCACATATTGGCCCGCATAGAGCTGCACCTCGGGCGAGCCGCCACTCAGGGCGATCAGTCGTGGCAACAGGGGGAAGAGCAACAACAGCAGCGCCAGACCGAGAGCAATGGCCAGCCCCAGCGCCCGCAGCAGGGTATCGAGCTGGGCACGACCGTCGGCGGCGCCGTGCGCCTGCGCCGTCAGCCCGGTGGTCGACATCCGCAAGAAGCCGAGCAGCCAGAAGATGAGGTTGATCAGGGTCGCACCGACCGAGACGCCCCCCAGAAACCAGGCCTGACCGAGATGACCGATCACCCAGGTGTCCACCAGCCCCAGCAAGGGGGTGGTGATATTGGAGAAAACCATGGGCAGGGCGAGCGCAAAGACAGCGCGGTGGCGAGAGGGATCTCGCCACCAGGGGGCAACAGCTGGGGTCACGCTCAGTGGCCTGCCAGCTTCAGAATGCGGGCGAAGTCAGAGAGCATGGTGGCCATCTGCACCCGGGGCACCTGACCCGGCGCCACCTGCGGGCGGAATACCGCCTGCAGCTTGCCCTTGGGATTGATGAGCACGATGGAGGCGGAGTGATCGATCAGGTAATCCTTCTCCCCCTGATTGGCGATGGAGTAGATCAGCCCCAGATTGCGCACGAACGGGAACAGTTTGTCGTGGGGGGCGGTGGCCGCCTTGAACTCGGGATTGAAGAAGGCGGTATAGGTCTTGAGACGTGGAATATCATCACGCTGGGGATCCGCCGAGATAAACACCACCTGACTGTCGGGCGCCATCTTCTTCAGCTGGTCATAGACGGAACGGATATCTGCCAGGGTGGTGGGGCAGATATCGGGGCAGAAGGTGTAGCCGACAAACAGGAAGGTCCAGTGCCCCTTCAGGTTGGCAGGAGTGAACGGCTGGTTGTCCGCATCGGTAAAGGCGAAATCATTGATGTCCCGCCCCGCCGGATAATAATCGGCCTGTTCCGGCTGCTCTGGCTGCGTGGCGTAGAACACCAGGATCAGGCAGGCTGTCAGCAGCAGAAAGAGCAGTGGATAGCGGAGCTTCATCATAACAAGAGACCCTTTCAGTTCGAGGCAGATGGCCAGCAGTGACCGGACAAGAGGGGGGCATTGTACCCCAGCGAGCCGCCAAGGTGGTTCAACCTTGTGCAACGCCCTGTCAGGAGTCGACCATTTGGCATAATTAATCGCCAGTTGCGGCCATAAAAAAACCGGCCCCCTCTGGTGCCGGTTATGGATGGATTTGTTTGTCTCTTCTGCTCAGGGGCGAGCGTTACGCCCCTGCTGCAACATCTTGCCGATGGCCCGCACGCCGATGGGAATCACGGGGGCCAGCCAGCCCTCTTCCCCCTGGCGATCACCGTGACCACGCTTGAACAGCAGCACCAGACGCACCACCTTCTCTTTCGGGCATCCCAGCCAGAGCGTCCAGTGCGAACCACGATGGTGCAACCAGAGACCGTAAAACCAGGTCATCCGGCTACCTTTGACGAAACGGGTGATTGACGATTCCGCTGGCGCAGCCCCAGCCTCTGAATCCCATGGCGATCTTGATGCCATACCAGTCCTCCTTGACCGACAGGTCATGTTGCTTCGTCGGCCTGAACTGGGAACAGGCCCGTCACGACTATCTGCAACCATTACGAGTGGTCCCCTTTGCCTGGCAAGGCTCGGGATCTCCCCACTCCCCCTTCATATCCCGTGAAGGTGTACTGCCCGATTCTCGTTGTTACCGGCCCTCCCGTCCTGCGCATTGCGATGGTCAGAGGGAGGCGCCAAGCCCAGTCTCGGCGACAGGGCACTGATCTGAGCATATATCTGAAATGGATGATTGGTAGCCGGTCACGCAGGACAAAAATGCCGCCGCCGATGATCTGTTTGATATGACAGGGAAAGTGCGCCAGAAACAGCACGGCCTCTCGAAGGAGGCCGTGTGGCAAACGCAGTTGGCGGGGATGATTACATCCAGTCGGCGTTGCGGATCACCCCGACCGCCAGTCCTTCGATGGTGAGCTGCTGGCAGGAGAGATCCACCTCGATGGGGGAGAGCTCTTCATTCTCCGGCAGCAGCCATACCTGACTGCCCTTGCGCTGGAAGCGCTTGACGGTGACATCCTCATCGAGACGAGCCACCACCACCTGACCGTTGCGCACCTCCTGAGTCTTGTGCACAGCCAGCAGGTCGCCATCCAGAATGCCGATGTTCTTCATGCTCATCCCCTGCACCCGCAGCAGAAAATCTGCCCGCGGGTGGAACAGGGTAGGATCAACCTGATAGTGGCTCTCGATATGCTCCTGAGCCAGGATGGGTTCACCGGCAGCCACCTTGCCGATGAGCGGCAGGCCGCTCTCTTCCAGCACCTCTTCCTCTTCGAGCAACAGGCGAATGCCGCGGGACGTGCCCGGCATGATCTCGATGACCCCTTTTTTGGCCAGGGCCTTCAGATGTTCTTCGGCCGCATTGGCCGACTTGAAACCAAGCTTCTGGGCAATCTCGGCACGAGTCGGCGGCATGCCGGTCTCGCTCATGTTCACCTTGATCAGCTCCAGCACTTCGGCCTGGCGGGGGGTAAGGGGTTTCATAGAATTGGCACCTGTCTTTTTATACAGCACACTGGCAGTATATACAGTGCAGTGGCCAAGGCAAGGCGCAGCTGACATTTGTCGCAACCAACCCCTCATTTACTACTGTTTTGATCCTGCGCAGCCGACTCATCGTACCTCTCGGCGACAAGGGGCTGTCGATTTGCTATGCTCACGCCGCATTTTTTTGGAGAGCAGACGCACATGTCCCTAGGACAGAAGATTTCCAGAGCCATCTTGCAATGGCCGGTCAGCGGCTTGGTCAATCACAAGAGCCTGCCGGAAAATCCCATCACAGAACTCAATCTGGATCCGGCCAGACCCATCGTCTATGCCCTGAAAACCAGTTCGATCACCGACCTGATGACCCTGCAGCAGTGCTGCGAGGATCTCGGTCTGCCCGGTCCCTTCACGCCGCTGGAACTGAACGGCCAGCTGCTGCCGCGCTATGTCTGTCTGGATCGTCCGCCTCCCCTGTTTGGCAAACGCAGCAAACCGCTCCCCTTCCTGCAGGAGTTCCACCAGCTGCTGGATCTGCACAAGCAGGATCCCGCGCTGGATATCCAGGTAGTGCCCGTCACCCTGTTCTGGGGCCGCGCTCCGGGTCGGGAAGGCGAGGAGGCCTCCGGCCTCAACATCATCAGCAGCCTGGCGCCGAACCGGCTGAAGAAGGCGCTTATCGTGATCCTCAAGGGTCGCGAGAATCTGGTGCGCTTCTCGCCGCCGCTCTCCCTGCGCTACATGGCCGACAAGCACGGCACCGACGAGGCGATCGCCCACAAGCTGGCGCGAGTGGCCCGTACCCACTTCAGCCGTCAGCAGCTGGCTGCCACCGGCCCGAAACTGCCGAACCGCAACCTGCTGTTCAAGCAGCTGCTCGACTCCGCGGTGATCCAGCAGGCGATTGAAGAGGAGGCCCAGCGCGAGGGGATCAGCCTCGAGAAGGCGCAAAAGCGTGCCCATGGCTACATGGACGAGATCGCCTCCAACTTCTCCTACCGGCTGATCCGCCTGGGCGAGAGCTTCCTCGGCTGGCTGTGGAACAAGCTCTACCGCGGTTTGTCGGTCAATGGCGCCGAGAAGGTACGCCAGTTGGCGCAGGAAGGGCACGAGATCGTCTACGTTCCCTGCCACCGCAGCCACATGGACTACCTGCTGCTCTCCTACGTCATCTACCACCAGGGGATGGTGCCGCCCCATATCGCGGCAGGCATCAACCTCAACTTCTGGCCGGCGGGCCCCATCTTCCGCCACGGCGGCGCCTTCTTCATTCGCCGCACCTTCAAGGGCAACCCGCTCTACAGCACGGTATTCCGGGAATACCTCAACCTGCTGTTTGCCAAGGGTTACTCGGTAGAGTTCTTCACCGAAGGTGGTCGCTCCCGTACCGGCCGTCTGCTACCGCCCAAGACCGGCATGCTGGCGATGACCCTGCAGGCAATGATGCGCGGGCTGGACAGGCCGGTCACTCTGGTGCCGGTCTATCTGGGCTACGAGCACGTGATGGAGGTGAACACCTACCACAACGAGCTCAAGGGGAGTCGCAAGGAGAAGGAGAGCTTCCTGCAGGTGCTCGGCATCCTGCGCAAGCTGCGCAACTACGGCCGTGGTTTCGTCAACTTCGGCGAGCCGCTGACCCTCAACAGCTACCTGAGCGAACACATCCCCGACTGGAAAAAGCACATCGGGGAAGAGGAGCGTCCGGAGTGGATGGCGGGCACCGTCAACAATCTGGCCGAACTGCTGATGACCCGCATCAACGGCGCTGCCGCGGTCAACGGCCTGACCCTGAGTGCGCTGGCGCTGCTGGCCGCCGAGCGCCACGCCCTGACCCGCGACGAATTGCAGGCCCAGCTCAACACCTATCTGGATCTGCTCAAAGCGGTGCCTTACAGCCCGCAGAGCACCATTCCGGATGAGGATGCCAAGACCCTGCTGGATCAGGCGATGGAGCTCAACAAGTTCGAGGTGAGCGAGGACAAGCTGGGTCAGATCATCAGTCTCGACCGCTATCAGGCGATCCTGCTGACCTACTACCGCAACAACATCCTCCACCTGTTTGCCATGCCTTCTCTGGTGGCGGCACTAATCGAACGCTGCGAGGGGATCTCCCGCAGCGAGATCATGGCTCGTTGCATCGACATCTATCCGCTGCTCAAGACCGAGCTGTTCCTGCGTTATGAAGAGGAGGAGCTACCGGCGCTGGTTGACAGCCTGCTCGACGCGCTGCAGACCCAGCAACTGATCGAGACCCGCGATGACGGCTACTGGGTCAATCCGGCCAACCAGATGCGCCTGCTGCTGCTGGCGGAGAGTATTCAGGAGACCCTGCAACGCTACGCCATCGTGCTGACCCGGGTGCTGGCCCAGCCTCATATCGAGGCGGAGCAGCTGGAGGCGGACGGCCTGATGATGGCAGAGCGCCTCGGCACCCTGCACGGCATCAACGCCCCCGAGTTCTTCGACCAGAAGCTGTTCAGCACCCTGATCCACACCTTGCGCAAAGAGGGTTACCTCTCCCCAGAGTGCAAGCCGGACCTCGGCCGCTTCCAGGCGCTGGCCGACAATATAGTGCCGCTGCTGAGCAACAAGATCCGCCGCACCATTCAGGCAGGCAATCAGCTCTGATCTGCAACGCAAACAAAGAAGGCCGCATGATGCGGCCTTCTTTTTTATCGGAGTCTGCGCGGGAACATGTCACGCCAGCAGGTAGTCGAGCACCAGACCGGCAAACACCAGCGCCCCTACATAGTTGTTGTTCAGAAACGCCTGGAAGCAGGCTTCTCGCTGCCGCTCGCGAATGAGCCGCTGCTGATAGACAAACAGCACCGCCGCTCCCAGCAATCCCCAGTAATACCAGCCCCCCAGCGTCATCAGTTGCCCGACCGCCAGCAACAGCAGCAGCGTCGAGAGTTGCAGTGCGCCGATGATCCGCTTGTCGTAACGGCCAAACAGGATGGCGCTGGATTTGAGGCCGATCTTGAGGTCGTCATCCCGATCCACCATGGCGTACTGGGTGTCGTAAGCCACGGTCCAGAGCAGGTTGGCGAAGAAGAGCAGCCAGGCCACCAGCGGCAGGGCATCCGCCTGCGCCGCATAGGCCATCGGGATCGACCAGGAGAAGGCCATCCCGAGCACCAGCTGGGGGTTAGAGATAAAGCGCTTCATGAAGGGGTAGCTCACCGCCAGCAGCAGGGCGACAAACGACAGACCGATGGTGAGCGGATTCATGGTCAGCACCAGACCAAACGAGATAAGCGCCAGCACGAAGAAGAGCGCCAACACCTCCCACGGCTTGACCCTACCCGTAGGCAAGGGGCGACCAGCGGTGCGTTTGACGTGGCCATCGAAGTTGCGATCCGCATAATCGTTGATGACGCACCCTGCCGAGCGCATCAGAAAGACCCCGACCACAAACACGGTCAGCACCCAGAGATTGGGTAGGCCACCAGCGGCCAGCCAGAGCGCCCACAGGGTTGGCCACAGCAGCAGCAGAGTACCTATGGGTTTGTCGACGCGGGCCAACTGCATGTAGGCAAGTCCCCGCTCCTTGGTTAACAGATTCACTCCAGCTCCTTGTCACAGACGAGAGAGGGCAGAAACAGCTCGTGCACCAGCAGTGGCCACTGCCCCAGAAACAGACGGGAACGACGCCCCCAGACAGTGGCGGCCGGGCAACGGGGATTGGCGGTAATATCGAAACGGGCCAGTTGCAGATGATCGCGGCGGGCAGGCTCATGGCCAAATACCCGCTCACCCAGCGGCTGATCGCCAAGCTCGGCAATGCCGCTCCCTTGCAGTGCGTCATCGGCAAACAGGGTCCAGCCCAGCACGGCGGGCCCACGATCCCCGTGCAGGATCACCTCGCGGCAGGTACCGGCCGGCGAGGCCGAATCCACCAGCCACTGCTCATCGGCAGTAAGGGCGACCGGGTGATTGCCCAGCCACTCCACCGAAAAATGGCGATTGTGCTGACGCAGCCGCCGGGTCATGGAGCCGGGCTCCAGCAGCCAGGGGCGCAAGCTGGCGGGCAATTCGCAACATTCAGGGGCCAGCCACCCGCTTAACGGCGTGAGGGGAACAGTCAACTCGGACTTCACAGCTTCACCATCCAGAGATTTCCGTGTTCAGGTTAAAATCCGGTTTATTATCCGTAAATCAATAGCGAAATGTAAGAACATCCGTGCTTGACGGCCCCGATGGCAACATCAAAAATGGGTTATCTCTTGCTGATGAGCCATCTATATGAAGATCTTCAAAATTCTGCTGGTGTTGTTACTGAGCTGTGGCGCCCTGCAGCAGCAAGCTCTGGCTGAAGATGAGCCGCCCGCCGAGGGCGCAGAGGGGGCTGCCAAGCCCGGTTTCTCCTACCACGCGCTCGATCCCGACATCATCACCAACTACCTGAGTGATAGCAAAACCCTCGGTTATATCCGGGTCACGGTGGAGCTGATGGCGGAAAACGAAGCCGACCTCAAGCTGCTGGAGCAGCATGACCCGCTGATCCGCGATGCCATCATCCGTCTGATTGGCAGCAAAAATGCCGATCAAGTGAAGTCCCTGACCAACCGAGAAGAGCTGCGCAAGGAGTGCGAGACAACCGTCAACGAACTGCTGGTGAAAGAGACCGGCAAGAAAGCGGTGCGCGAGCTTATCTTCACCAAGTTCCTCTACCAGTAATCCCTCCCGAAACAATCGCTTATTGGCATATCGGCCAATAAGCGAGCTTTGCCGGTTTATTCGAAATGAAAATCGATTACAATACGGCCGTCAAGTCGTAGAGGTAGTCGTTATGGGCAGCAAAACCCTGTGTGAATGGCGCCGTCACGAGATCCCCACCGATCTCAAGGCGCTGAGAAAAATCGTGCGCAAACCCAAGTTTGTCTGCAGCAAGTGCGCCCGCAGTGCCAATGATAAGGGTTACCTCTGCCAGCCGCTGCGTTTGAAAGAGGAGTAACGCCCCTCCCTGTCAGGGCGTTATTGATCGGTCCACCCCTGACGCCCCTGTTCGAACAATCTGCGCGCCTGGGTATCATTCGGGCAGACACCGCGATACTCCTCGCCTGAGCGGCCAGCCAGATAGAGGTGCTCGGGGCGGCAATACCATGCCAATCCCTTCTGATGTCCCTGCTTCCACAGTTCAGGATCCACCTTCTTGCCACATTGCCCCTGATGGAACTCAATCCGCTCGGTGGTGAAGCCCAGCTTGCCATCCGCCTCCCCCACCTCACTCCATACCTTCTCGCAGGGATCATCGTTGGAGACACAGCCACCCAGCAGGGCAGCCAACAATATGATGGAGAGTCGCATAGTCATCCTTGAGCGTCATTTGGGCAGTTCATTCTACCCAGCGCCCCGCCCCTGACCAAGGACGAACACTCAGCCATGTGAGCGCGGCAAAAAAATCAGGCGGGCCCAAAGCCCGCCTGTTCGTTCAATGCCGTGGTTCACTGGTCATCGAAAGTGTCATCATCCTGCCAGCTTTCATCTTCCCACTGATCCAGCTCTTCTTCCCAGGAATCCGGCTCCCAATCATCATCAGAGGAGTCGTAATCCGGCTTGTGTCCACCCATCTTCACTCTCCTTGGATAGTTCACCCGCACTCCAATTTTATCCGGAATTGTCGGGCTCGCCAGTCAGAGAGAGTTCAAAGTTTGACCAGAGTCCGGCCGGCGATCTGGCCTTGCGTGATGGCCTCGGCGGCCTCCACTACCTGCTCCAACCCAATCTCGGTGACCGCCTGAGCGAAGAAGCTGGCAGGAAGATCCCGTGCCAGTCGCTGCCACGCCAGTTGACGACGTTCAAACGGGCACATCACCGAATCGACCCCCTGCAACCGCACATTGCGCAGGATAAAGGGCATCACACTGGTCGGCAGATCGAAACCGCCCGCCAGCCCGCAGGCCGCCACGGCGCCGCCATAGTTCATCTGAGCCAGCAGCTTGGCCAGCACCTGACTGCCGACGGTATCGATGGCGCCAGCCCACAGCTGCTTCTCCAGCGGTTTGGCGGGCACCAGCAGCTCGCTACGCGGCACGATGCGGCTGGCACCCAGTGCGGTCAGCAGGGCGCCCTGCTCTTCCGGACGACCGGTCAGCGCCGCCACCTGATAGCCAAGGGCCGCCAGCAGGGCAACCGAGGTGGAGCCCACGCCGCCAGCCGCGCCGGTGACCAGCACCTCGCCGCTTTCGGGAGTAATGCCCGCCTCTTCCAGTGCCAGCACGCAGAGCATGGCGGTGAGACCGGCGGTACCGATGCACATGGCCTGCCGTTCATCCAGCCCGGCGGGCAACGGCACCAGCCAGTCCCCCTTGACCCGCGCCTGTTCGGCCATGCCGCCCCAGTGCCCTTCGCCCACACCCCAACCGGTCAGCACCACCTTGTCGCCGGGCTGATAGCGGCTGTCGGCAGACTCAAGCACGGTGCCGGCGAAGTCGATGCCGGGCACCAGCGGCCACTGACGCACTATCTTGCCCTTGCCGGTAATGGCCAGCCCGTCCTTGTAGTTGATGGAGCTGTAAGCGACCGCCACCCTCACCTCACCTTCCGGCAACTGGCTCTCGGCTAGCCGGGTCAGAGTCGGAACAGTCTTGCCGTCTTGGTTTTCCAGTAACAGAGCCTTGAACATAGTTGCCTCTTTGATGACATGTGAAACGGGGATCAGCTGCTTTGACGCTTTTGCAGTTGAAAATCGAGAGCCAGCGCGGTGCCCATCACGGGCTCCCCGGCCAGTTGGCGCAGGATCAGCTCGGCGGCCTCCTGCCCCATTTTTCGATAGGGGATCCTGACCGAAGTAAGGGTCGGATAACAGGCGCGCGCCACATCCAGATCGTCAAATCCGGCGATGGCGAGTTTGCCCGGCACATTCAAATGGCGGCGCTGGCACTCGAACAGCACGCCAGCCGCCAGTTCGTCGTTGACGCAGATCAACGCGTCCAGCTCGGGCCAGCGCAGCAGAAATTCACCCAGCATGGTGGCACCGGTGCTGAAGCTGGGCCGCTCCGAGGTGTTGATGATGGCATCGGGGGAGAGGTAGTTGTCGAGCAGCGCCTTCTGCCAGCCCTGCATCCGCTGTTGCAACATCCACTGCTCCTGACGGGCGCAGAGAAAACCGATATTGCGGTAGCCCCGCTCGATAAGGTGGCGAGTCAGCTGATAACCGGCATCGAAGTTGGAGACTCCCACATTCATGTCGATGGGGCTGCGGGCCATGGCGCCCACTTCCACCACCGGCAGGCGGGAGGCTTTCAGGCGGGTACGGATCGTCTCACCGGGATCGCCACCAAACAGCACCACCGCCGCCGGATTGTGCTGCAAAAAGCTGGTCAGCAGGCGCTCTTCCTGCTGCTTCAGATGCTGGGCATCCCCCAGCATGATCTGGTAACCCTCGTCGAGCAGGGTCTGTTGCAGGCCAGCGATCATCTCGCCACAGCCCGCTTCCGCCAGACTCGGGACGATCACTACGATGGTCTGGGAAGTCGCAGAGGCCAACGCCCCGGCGGCCCGATTGGGGATATAGCCGAGCTCTTCCACCGCAGCTTCGATGCGCTCGCGCATCCTGTCGGAGACCATCTCCGGCGTGCGCAGGGCACGGGAGACCGTCATGGCCCCCACACCGGCCAGCTGGGCCACATCGTTGAGGGTCACCCGACCCGTGCTACGGCGCTTCTTTGCTTCTGACATCCATCCCATCCTCGACTTGCGGCTGCTCACTTTAAGGCAAAAGAGCGCCACTGACCATTTGCTCAGGGCCGATTCTACCCTCTTTCCCGGATCACGGGGGCAAGATGACTCCCGTTAATGGGTGAAGTGATAGCGCTATCACAGTTTGATGTTAGCGCTATCTGATAGCGCTAACTTTCGCGATCACCCTCACAGTTTCACCACCGCAAGATCGATAGATTGGCGCCATCTTAACTAGCCGGATCACCACCATGCTGACTCAACTGCTGACCGAGGATGTCATCCGCATCGAACCCGCAGCCCGCGACTGGCGCCACGCCATCGAACTGGCCACGGCGCCCCTGCTGGCCAATGGCACCATCGAGCCCTCCTACGTGGCAGCACTGTTTCGCTCTCATGACGAGCTCGGCCCCTACTACGTGCTGGGCCCCGGTCTGGCGATGCCCCACGCTCGTCCCGAGGACGGAGTCAACCGGCTGGGTTTGGGTCTGACCGTCATCAAGCAGGGGGTCAACTTCGACTCCGAGGGTAACGACCCGATCCAGCTGCTGATCACCCTAGCCGCCAGCGACAGCAACTCCCACGTGGAGACCATCGCCCAGCTGGCCGAGCTGTTTATGAATGAAGAGGACGTGGCGGCCATTATCGCGGCCGACACCAAAGACGACATTCTGCGCATTCTGGCGCGCTACTGATCTGCGCCACGGCGCACCTGACAGAGGAAGAGACAATGAAAATTCTGGTTGTATGCGGTCACGGTCTGGGCACCAGCCTGATGATGGAGATGAGCATCAAGAGCATCCTGAAAGAGCTGGCAGTCACCGCCGAGGTGGATCACCGCGATCTGGCCTCCGCCGGTAGTGAAAGCGCCGAGATCTTTGTCGCCACCCGCGACATCGCCGAGCAGTTACAGAGCATGGGCGTCAACGGCCGTCTGGTGGCCCTCGACAACATGGTCGACAAGGCCGCGATGAAAGAGAAGCTCGCCATCGCCCTGCGCGAACTGGGCGCCCTCTAAGGATCCTCCATGCGGCCTGCGGGCCGCATCTTCCATTGCCAGGAGCTGACCATGGAATTTTTCAACTTTCTGATGTTTGACGTGCTGTCCGAGCCCGCTGTGCTGGTCGGCCTGATCGCGCTTATCGGCCTGATTGCCCAGAAGAAACCGGTGACCGAGTGCATCAAGGGCACGGTCAAGACCATCATGGGTTTCGTCATTCTGGGGGCCGGTGCTACCCTGGTGATCAACTCGCTGGGTGACTTTGCCGTCATCTTCCAGCACGCCTTCGGCATCAAGGGGGTCGTCCCCAACAACGAGGCCATCGTCTCCATCGCCCAGACCTCGTTTGGCAAGGAGATGGCGATGATCATGTTCTTCGCCATGCTGGTGAACATCCTGATCGCCCGTCTGACCCCGTGGAAATTCATCTTCCTGACCGGTCACCACACCCTGTTCATGTCGATGATGGTGGCGGTGATCCTCTCTGCCGGCGGTATGAGCGGCGTGCCGCTGATCGCGGTGGGCAGTCTGGTGGTCGGTGTCGCCATGGTCTTCTTCCCGGCCATCGCCCACCCCTTCATGAAGCAGATCACCGGCTCCGATGACGTGGCGCTGGGCCACTTCTCCACCTGCTCCTACGTGCTCTCCGCCCTGATCGGCGCCAAGTTCGGCAACAAGGCCCACAGCTGCGAAGATGTGCAGGTACCCAAGAGCTTGCTGTTCCTGCGCGATACCCCAGTGGCCATCTCCTTCACCATGGGCATCATCTTCCTGGTGACCTCCGCCTTCGCTGGCCCCGAGTTTGTCTCCAGCGTCGCCAAGGGCAAGCACTGGTTCATGTTCTCCCTGATGCAGTCCATCACCTTCGCCGCCGGTGTCTACGTCATCCTGCAAGGTGTGCGGATGGTCATCGCCGAGATCGTTCCGGCCTTCAAGGGGATCTCCGACAAGCTGGTGCCGAACGCCAAGCCGGCACTCGACTGCCCCATCGTCTTCCCCTATGCCCCCAACGCCGTGCTGATCGGCTTCCTGTCGAGCTTTGCCGCCGGTCTGGTGGGGATGGCGCTGCTCTACGCCATGGGCCTGACAGTCATCATCCCGGGCGTGGTACCGCACTTCTTCGTCGGCGCCGCTGCCGGGGTCTTCGGCAACGCCACTGGTGGTCGTCGCGGCGCCATCCTGGGCTCCTTCGCCAACGGCCTGCTGCTGCTCACCATTCTGCCGGTGTTCCTGCTGCCGGTGCTGGGCGACCTCGGCTTCGCCAACACCACCTTCAGCGACTCCGACTTCGGTGTGGTCGGCATCCTGCTGGGGCTGATCGTTCGCTAATCCCGGCCACTGCCAAAAACAAAACGGAGCGCATCGCGCTCCGTTTTTTTATGGCCGGCCATCGATGATGGATGGCGGGCTGTATGAAAGACTGAAACTCAGTCGTCTTCCAGCGCAGCGAGGCAGTGAGAGAGGGTGCGCGCCAGCGCTCCCTGATTGCGCAGCACCACGGCGCGGGCCTGCTCGCCCATCTCGCGGCGGGTGCTCTCGTCGGCAAACAGCTGGCTCACCCGCTCGCCCAGCTCGGCGGCATCGGCCACGATGGCGGCGCCACCCTGAGCCACCAGCTGGCGGGTGATATCGCTGAAGTTGAAGTAGGCAGGGCCGGTCAGGCAAGGCTTGCCGAGGGCTGCCGGCTCCAGCAGGTTGTGACCGCCGATCTTCACCAGACTACCGCCAACAAAGGCCACATCGGCCGCCGCCAGCATCAGCGGCAGCTCGCCCATGGTATCGCCGAGATAGACCTTATCCTCCGCACTCACCGCAGCACCATCAGTGCGCCGCACGCAGCCGTAAGGGGCACACTGCTCGGCCACCCGGTCGAACCGCTCGGGGTGGCGTGGCACCAGAATGAGCAGCACGTCGGGATGGCGTTTGAGCAGCAGATCGAAGGCGGCCAGCACCTGCTCATCCTCACCCTGATGGGTACTGGCGGCGATCCAGACCGGCCGATCCGCCCCCAGCTGCTGGCGCAGGGCACGACCTTTGGCCTGCACCTCGTCACCAAACTGGATGTCGAACTTGATGGAGCCGGTCACCGCCAGCCGCGAACGATCGATGCCGAGGCGGGCGAAGCGGTCGGCATCATCCTGATGCTGGCAGAGCAGATGGGTCAGCGGCCGGCTCAGGGCGTCGAAAGCACCGTGGAAGCGGGCATAACGCTGGCAGGATCGCTCGGAGAGGCGGGCATTGATGATGGTCACCGGCAGGTGGCGCGCCTCGCAGGCGGCCAGCCAGTTCGGCCATAACTCGGTCTCCATCACCCAGAGCGCGCGCGGCTTGAAGGTGTCGAGAAAGGCGGCAATGGCCCAGGGGTAGTCGAGCGGCGCGTAGCGATGGATCACCAGATCCCCCAGCTTGGCAGCCTGATCGGCGCCGGTGCGGGTGGTGGTGGTGAGCAGGATCGGCAGATCGGGCCGCTCCGCCTTGAGAGCGCGAATGAGCGGCGTGATGGCCAGCGTCTCCCCCACGCTCACCGCATGGATCCAGAGCGGCGCATCCTGTCCGGTGGCGGGCAGCCGCCCGAGATGCTCGGCCCAGCGCTTGCCAAAGCCGGGCTTGCCTTTCTTCGGCTTGTAGAGGGCCAGCAGTGCCAGCGGCAATCCCAGATGGATCAGCAGGTTGTAGAGCAAACGGTAGGGCATCTTACTGACTCTGCTCCAGCTTCTTGCAGGCATCGACCACCTGCTCCGGCGCAAGGTCGATCAGGCACTTGAGATGGCCGAACTTGCAGGTGCGCTTGAAGCAGGGGCGACACTCGATGTCGGTGTGAACGATCTCGACCCGATCCGCCAGCGGCGGGGTGTAGAGCGGCGAGGTGGAGCCATAGACGCCCACCAGCGGCCGGTTGAGGGCGGCGGCGATGTGCATCAGGCCGGAGTCGTTGGAGATAACCCGGCTGGCCAGCGCCATCAGATCGATCGCCTCGTGCAGGCTGGTCTTGCCCGCCAGCACGTGGCAGTTGGGGCGAGTCAGCAGGTTGACCCGATCCCGGATGGTATTGGCTACCGGCACATCCTTGTTGGAGCCGAAGATCCACACCTGCCACCCTTCGTCCAGATGCTGCTGGGCCACCACGGCGTAGTGCCCCTCCGGCCAGCGCTTGGCCGGGCCAAACTCGGCACCGGGGCAGAGCACCAGCACCGGGCGGGCGCGATCCAGCCCCAGTCGCTCCAGCGCCTTGCTCTGGTTGACCAGATCGACGTGGAGAGAGGGATGCGGAATGGTCGGAATATCGGCCCGGCTCTTCATCTGCGCCTTGGGATAGGCGAGCGCCAGATAGCCCTCCACCATCAGCGGGAAGGCGGACTTGTTGCTGCGCAGGTCGTTGAGCAGACCGTAGCGGCTCTCGCCCTTCCAGCCGGTACGCACCGGAATGCGGGCAAACCAGGGGATCAGCGCCGACTTCATGGAGTTGGGCTGGACGATGGCCTGATCGTACTTCTCGGCTGCCAGCTGCTTGCCGAGGCGGCGGCGCGCCACCAGCTTGAAGTCACCGTGGCCAAGGGGCATGGTGATCGCCTTGTCCACCTCCGGCATCCGCTCCAGCAGGGCACAGCACCAGGCGGGGGCCATCACGTGCAGCTCGCACTCCGGATGGTTGGCCTTGATCGCCTTGTAGAGACTCTGGGACATCACCATGTCGCCGACCCAGGAGGGGCCGATCACCAATATTTTCATCACGCGTCTTCTCTCGGGACTGGCCCGGCAGTTAATCATCACTGGGCGAGATTATGCCCCAAGAATGACTGGATAAATAACAGAAGATCCTTGGCAATCCCCCCTGCCGTCTCATTTTTCCACAGGTCTTCTGAAGAGATGCAACGCCAGCCGAGCAGGCAAACAGCTGATAGAAACGGGCAATGGCGGCTCTCTCTTTGACCCGTTTTTCCGTTAGAATGGCCCATCAATACGCATTCGACCCGCCAGCCGGGCAATAACCGTGAGCCCCATTTCGTGAAAAAACCGACTCTGGCTGCCGTTCTGATCGTCAAGAATGAAGCCGACAACCTGCGCAAGTGCCTCGCCTCCCTCGACGGACTGGTGGACGAGATCGTCATTCTGGACTCCGGCAGTCAGGACGAGACCCCGGCCATTGCCGCCGAGTTTGGCGCCCGCTTCTTCGTCAACGCCAAGTGGCCGGGTTTTGGCAAACAGCGCCGACTGGCCCAATCCCACGTGCAATCCGACTGGGTACTGTGGCTGGATGCCGACGAGCGGCTCACCCCCGAGCTGAAAACCGCCATCGCCAACGTGATGGCCAATCCGGCCAGCGATACCATCTACTCGATCCCGCGCCTCTCCTGGGTGTTTGGCCGCTTTATCCGCCACAGTGGCTGGTATCCGGATCGGGTGCTGCGCCTCTATCCCAAGGCACTCACCAGCTACAACGAGGCGCTGGTGCACGAGAAGGTTGAAGTGCGGGCCAACATGAAGATCGTCAATATTCATGGCGACCTGCTCCACTTCACCTATCGGGATCTGGAGCACTATCTGGTCAAATCCGCCGGTTATGCCCGCGCCTGGGCCGATCAGCGCACCGCCCGCGGCAAGAAGGGCTCTCTCAGTCAGGGGCTGATTCACGCGGTCGGCTGCTTCCTCAAGATGTACCTGCTCAAAGCGGGCTTCCTCGACGGCAAGCAGGGGCTGCTGCTGGCGATCCTCTCCGCCCACTCCACCTTCGTCAAATACGCCGACCTCTGGGTGCGCCAGCAACCGCAGCAGCCGGAATAACCGTCATACGAAACAGGGCCCCGCGGGGCCCTGTTTGCATTGCTGCATACGTTATTTGCGCCAGAAAGGCGCCGCCCAGCGGGCCATCACCGGCACCATGGTCTTGGGATCGAGCTGGCTCATATCCTCAGGATGGTCGCTATCCTCAGGCGGGCTGAAGGCAAGGTGACGCCCTTCGCTGTTGAGGGGCTTCCAGCGCAGCGGGGTAGCGGAGCGGCGCATCGGGAAGAAGCCGATGGTCGGCACATCGAGCGCGCCGGCGATATGGAGCGGGCCAGTACTGCCTGCAACGAACAGGGCGGCGTTAGCCAGCACCTGACAGAACATCGGCAGACCGTCGCTGGAGCGGTAGATCCAGCCGTTGCCCCCGTGGGCCAGCAGCTCGGCCGCCAGCTGTTCGGCCATCTTCTCCTCGCCCGGGCCTGCGGTGAGCACGCACTGCAGCTCGGGGCAGGCCTGATTGAGCTTGATGATGATGCGGGCATACTGCTCGATGGAGAGGTTGTTGGCCGAACCGCCGCTACCGGCATGCACCATCAGCCAGGGGCGGCTGGCATCGAGCTTGAGCTTGAGTGCCAACTGCTCGCGCACCTGTAGCAGGGTCTCGTCATCGAACTGCAGGAAGGGGGTATTGGGCTCCACCACGGCCACCTGCTGATCGGCCAGGAAGCGGCGGATCAGCTCCAGGTTGTACTCGGACTCCGGTTTCTGGGAGCGGGAGCGACGCTGCACCAGTCGCTGGTTGTAGAGCACCTGCGCCAGCTTGGTCGCCGGGGCCAGCCGGTAAGGGATATGTGCCTTCCACACCAGCATGGCGTTGCGGGAGTTGGAGAAGAGGCAGATGGACGCGTCGAACGCCACCGCCTTGATCCGCGCCAGCAGTGCCCGCTGTTGCTCCTTGTCGGCCCGCACGCCCGGATCGATGATCACCTCGTCAATCCAGGGGCAGAGCCGTGCCAGCGGCGCCGTGTAGGCCGGAACCAGGGCAGTCACATGACACTCCATGGAGCCTTTGAGCATGGCGAAGCTAGGCCACGCCAGCATGAAGTCACCAATCTTGTCATTGCGAACGACCAGAATACGTTTCATAAAAAATCCCTTTGCTCCCTGTCACCAATGCAAGGAGGCTTGATGCGCGATGGCGTATTCTTGCCTGATGCACTGCTATTCTCAAGCGACGACCTTATAATGCGACCAAATTTCCAGGTTGCAGGACCGCAAAGATGACTACCAGGGTAATTTATCCCGGGACTTTTGATCCCGTTACCAATGGCCACGCCGATCTCATCGGCCGGGCCGCCAAGCTGTTTGACGAGGTGGTGGTCGGGGTCGCCAACAGCCCGAGCAAGCGCCCGCTGTTCGATCTGGCAGAACGTGTCCAGCTTGTCCAGCAAGTGACCAGCACGCTTCCCAACGTCAAGGTGGTGGGCTTCTCCGGCCTGCTGGTCGATTTTGCCAAAGAGCATCAGGCCAACGTGCTGATCCGCGGCCTGCGCGCCGTCTCCGACTTCGAGTACGAGTTCCAGCTGGCCAATATGAACCGCCGCCTGATGCCGGAGCTGGAAAGCGTCTTCCTCACCCCGGCAGAGGAGAACTCCTTTATCTCCTCCACTCTGGTGAAAGAGGTGGCGCTGCACGGTGGCGACATCCGCCAGTTTGTCGATCCCGTGGTGGCCCAAGCCATCGCCGCCAAACAGAAAGGGTGATCCCTTTCTACACTCGCCATTCCCGACGGCAACAACGAACAAGGGCTACCCACGGGTAGCCCTTGTTGTATCTCTCTTGCTATAGAGAGGTCAGCCTGCTTGCCGGTTACTGACGGGCAAACCGCTCATTCATCTCCTGCACCAGCAGATCGAGCCACTCGTAGCGGCGCCGATACATAGCCCGCTTCTTGGAGGCGATCTCCTCCAGCGGCTTGCGCGGCTGGGCTTGCAGAGCGACGAAGTTGGCATCCACATCCCGGGCGTCGAATTCCTGCCACAGCTCGTCGTAATCGGCCTGCAGGTTGGCTTTCTGCTTGCTGCTGTAGCGCTTGGCCTGAAACACGTGGGCCCGCTTGCGCACCGCCAGCACCTCTGCCGCCCCCATGGCCTGCGCCAGTTGCAGCACCAGCTGCACCAGCAGGGATTTGGGCCGCAGGCCGTGCCCCTCTTTGGTCAGCTCGCGCACCCGCTCCTGGGCATTGTCGACTGCAGGCTCCGGCCCCTGCATGGAGCCGATCATCAGAATCAAACGATCCGCACTGCCCGCCAGCGAAAAGGCGCAGCTGTAGAGGCGCTGCCCCTCGCCGTTGACGATGGAGAGCGCCAGCTCGGCCTCGCGGCGGAAGGTGCCATCGTGGCGCAGCAGAATGCGGCAGCCGCTCTGTGGATAGTGCCCCAGCGCGATCCCCTCGCCCAGATAGAGGGGGTCGATCAGCTGCGGGTAGCACTCCAGCAGCAACCGATAGTGATTTTCCAGCATCTCGGCCCGCTCACGGGCGCTGGCACAGGCGAAGCGATAGGGTCGCATCGGCTTGTCGAGCAGCTCGGGATAGACAGCTGGCAGCGCCTTGAGCGAGTCGCACTGAAACAGGCTGAAGACCCGCCTCAGCGACTTGCGATAGAGCAGGCTGCGCAGCACGAACTTGCCGCGATTGAAGGTTTTCCGGTCACATCCCTCGGGATAGAGGAAGCGGGCCATGGATTTTGCGCAATAGCGCTCCTGCCGGGATAAATATTCCCAGTCTATTGATTTAACTGTCATTTTTATATTCTCAAACCGCCTGAACGGTCGGGATACTAGTGACAGCTGTGCAAATCTTCAACAGAGTGGAAATACGCTGTTACAACTTCCCCCGGATCGGGGCAAAAAGTGCGCTCAGAGCTGGCAATGACTGCAAAAAACCGTGGTGCGCTGGCCCATTCTTGTCTCGGTCAGCAGGGTGTGACAGTGGAAACAGGGCTGACCGCCACGGCCATAAACCTGCAACTGCTGCACGAAATAGCCCGGCTTGCCATCGGCACTGGTGAAATCCTTGAGAGTGGTTCCGCCCTGGCGAATTGCCTCGGCCAACACCCGCTTGATCTCGGCCACCAGGGTTCGCAGCCGCTCGGCGCTGATATTGCCCGCCGCCCGTTTGGGGTGAATGCCGGCGGCATAGAGCGCCTCGTTTGCGTAGATGTTGCCCACCCCGACCACCACCTGATTGTCCATCAGGAACTGTTTGATGGCGGTGCTGCGTCCCTTGGCGCGCTCACGCAGGTAATCAGCACTGAAGGCATCGGTGAGCGGCTCGGGCCCCAGCTTGGCGAGCAGCGCATGGGCTTCGGCCGGTTCCCGGGTCCAAAGCAGGGCGCCAAAGCGGCGCGGATCGTTGAGCCGCAGCAGCTTGCCATTCTCCAGCTCGATATCCACGTGGTCGTGCTTCTCGGCTGGCGTGCCGATATCCAGCACCCGCAGGCTGCCGGACATCCCCAGATGAAGGATGGCGGTGCCGAAATCGGTCTCCAGCAGCAGGTATTTGGCGCGGCGACGCACCCGATGGATGGTGAGGTCCACCAGCTCCTGAATCTCACCGGGGATCGGCCAGCGCAGGCGGCCATCCCGCACCACCACGCGCGTCACCTTGATACCGGTGAGCCAGGGTGAGATCCCCTGACGACTGACTTCAACTTCTGGCAATTCAGGCATGGGCACCTCGCAAGGAAAAGGAACTCAGGGGGCAGGACGCAGCAGATCGCGATACTGCTCGGCAGTGAGGGCGAGCCAGAGACCGGAGGGCAGCTGAGCGCCATATTGGCCGCTGTTCTGATAGAGGCCGATCTCGACCGGATCGCTCTGGCCGGCAATCCACACCTTGATGGTCACCGGGGTACCGCGCACCACCTCGCCGGGGGGCAGCAACCAGCTCTGCCAGCGCGCCAGACGGGCATCCAGCTGCGCCGTGTCGAGCCCCAGATCCGGCATGCTGCGCCAGCCCTGACCAATCCGCTCAATCTGCCAGCTCGGTCCCTGCCAGGTGAGCACCACAGACGCATCCGGCAGCAAGGGGCGAGCCCGCTTGGCGCTGTTCTCCTGCTGGGCAGTCTCCATACGATGCAACAGGGTGATCACGATCAGCACCACCACAATGATCACGTTATTCCAGCCTTTGCGGCTCAATTTGAACATGGCAAGCCTCCCTTTGAACCGGCAGTGTACTGAATTCGGCGCATAAAAAAACCCGGCACGAAGCCGGGTTTTTGGGAATGCAGCATCAAGTAATTACTTGATTTTGCCTTCCTTGTAGATCACATGCTGACGAACAACGGGATCAAACTTTTTGATCTCCATTTTTTCGGGCATGGTGCGCTTGTTTTTGGTAGTGGTATAGAAGTGACCAGTACCGGCGCTGGAGTTCAGGCGAATTTTCTCGCGAATACCTTTAGCCATGATCTAATTCCTTATACCTTAACACCGCTGGCGCGCAGTTCAGCCAGAACCACTTCAACGCCACGCTTGTCGATGATACGCATGCCTTTTGCGGATACGCGCAGGCTTACGAAGCGTTTTTCACTCTCAACCCAGAAACGGTGAGTGTGCAGGTTCGGCAGGAAACGACGCTTGGTGGCGTTGTTAGCGTGCGAACGGTTGTTACCAACTGCCGGGCGCTTGCCGGTTACTTGGCATACTCTAGACATGTCAGTCTCTCCAAATCTTACTTCATTGCTCGAGCAAATATCTGCCCCGCTGGCCTTCGATTGCGGGGCAAACAGAAGGCGGCATTTTATACAGCATCCGTGATCAAAGATCAACTAATACGGTGCCAGAGCACAGTTATAGCCAACCGCGCTCGGCAAAAGAAACCGTGATGCCATCACCGATCACCAAGTGATCCAGCACTCTGATATCGATCAGGGCCAAAGCGGCCGTGATCCGATCCGTGATCTGGCGGTCGGCCCTACTGGGCTCGGCGACGCCGGACGGGTGATTATGCGCCAGAATCACAGCGGCTGCATTATGTTTGAGCGCGATCTGCACGATTTCTCTTGGCCAGACGCTTGCCGAATCGATGGTGCCGAAAAAAAGCTCAACAAATTGAATGACTCTGTGCTGATTATCGAGCAGCAGCAGGGCAAACACCTCGCGGGGCCGATCCCGCAGCTGGGCCTGCAGATAGTCCCGGGTCAGCTGGGGCGAGGTGAGGGCATCGCCCCGTTGCAGCTGCTCGGCCAGATGGCGTCTGGCCATCTCCAGCACCGCCTGCAACTGGGCATATTTGGCCGGGCCAAGGCCGTGCGCCTCGCAGAATGCCCGCTGATCCGCGCCCAGCAAGCTGCGCAAAGAGCCGAATTGATTCAATAGATTACGTGAAAGATCCACTGCACTCAGGCCATTCACGCCAGTGCGCAAAAAGATGGCGAGCAGCTCGGCATCGGAGAGCACAGCAGGCCCCTGACGCAGCAACTTCTCTCTGGGGCGTTCATCTTCCGGCCACTCTTTGATGCTCATTTGTCTCTCCCTCATCCCTGTTGAGAAAAAACATAGCAAAAAATTGCGCGCGCCCGACCACACCCCTTGATGCCAACCCCTGTCGTCATCCATTGCGTGTGGTATCTTAGCCGACCAGTCAGAATGAGCCGGATAGAGAAACAGCAGATGAGATTGGCCGATAAACGCATCCTGTTGGGTGTCAGTGGCGGGATCGCCGCCTACAAGAGTGCCGAGCTGGTACGCCGCCTGAAAGATCAGGGCGCCGAAGTGCGGGTGGTAATGACCCGCTCCGCCAAGGAGTTCATCACCCCGCTGACCCTGCAGGCGGTCTCCGGTCATCCGGTGGCCTACAGCCTGCTGGATCCCTCTGCCGAGGCGGGCATGGGTCATATCGAGCTGGCCAAGTGGGCCGATCTGGTACTGATCGCCCCCGCCAGCGCCAACCTGATGGCGCGGATGGCTGCAGGCATGGCCGACGAACTGCTGACCACCCTCTGTCTGGCCACTCCGGCGCCCATCGCGCTGGCACCTGCCATGAACCAGCAGATGTATCTCAACGCGGCCACACAGGCCAATCTCAAGACCCTGGCCAGCCGCGGCATTCTGCTGTGGGGGCCGGATGCCGGCAGCCAGGCCTGTGGCGATGTGGGCCCGGGCCGGATGCTGGATCCTCTCGAACTGGTGGAGCGCTGCTGCCAGCAACTGGTCGCCGAGCCCTTGCTGGCAGGCGTCAAGCTGCTGCTCACCGCAGGTCCAACCCGCGAGGCGCTGGATCCGGTGCGCTACATCAGCAACCACAGCTCCGGCAAGATGGGTTACGCCATCGCTCGCGCTGCCCGTGAAGCGGGCGCCGAGGTGACGCTGGTGAGCGGCCCGGTAACGCTGGCTACACCAGCTGGCGTCACCCGCATCGATGTGGAGAGCGCCGAGCAGATGCATCAGGCGGTGATGAGCCGGGTCGGCGAGTGCGACCTCTTCATCGGCTGCGCGGCGGTGGCCGACTATCGCCCCGAGCAGGCCGCCAGTCAGAAGATCAAGAAGACCGGCGACAACGACCAGATGGTGGTGAAGCTGGTGAAAAATCCCGACATTATCGCGTCCGTCGGTGCCCTTTCAGACAAACCCTTCACCGTCGGATTTGCCGCCGAAACCGTGGATGTGGAACAATACGCCCTCGACAAGTTGCAGCGTAAGCGGCTGGACATGATCGCCGCCAACGATGTGTCCCGCGAGGGGCAAGGCTTCAACGCCGATGACAACGCCCTGACCGTGTTCTGGCAAGGGGGCCAGGCCCCGCTGCCGCTGGCCGACAAGCTGACGCTGGCCCGTCACCTGATCGCCCTGATTGCGCGCCACTACCGGCACTAAGCGTCCCGAAAGAACAAGACTCACGGCGCCCCGCCTTGCCAAGAGGGGCGCCAATACAAGATCCAACTGAAAAAGCGATTCATGACTACACAAATTGAACTGAAGATTCTGGATGCCCGTATCGGTACCGAGTACCCGCTGCCCGCCTACGCCACTCCCGGCTCTGCCGGCATGGATCTGCGCGCACTGCTGGATGCGCCGCTGACTCTGGCTCCGGGTGATACCACTCTGGTGCCGACCGGTCTGGCCATTCACATCCAGGATCCGGGTCTGTGTGCCACCATTCTGCCCCGCTCTGGTCTCGGCCATAAGCACGGCATCGTGCTGGGCAACCTGGTCGGTCTGATCGATTCCGATTACCAGGGTCAGCTGATGGTCTCGGTCTGGAACCGCGGCAAGGATGAGTTCACCATGCAACCCGGCGAGCGCATCGCCCAGCTGGTGATCATGCCGGTAGTTCAGGCCAGCTTCCAACTGGTCGATGAGTTCAATCAGAGCGAACGGGGTGAAGGCGGTTTTGGTTCTTCTGGTCGCCAATAACAGACCACACCAGCCCGATGGGCGGTGCTTAATAATAGAATCAAGCCATTGCTTTTTTTAGGGGAATCCATGGCAAGCAGTAATCAGAAACAGAGTCGGCGCGATCAGATCCTGCAGGCGCTCGCCCATATGCTGGAAACCAGTCCGGGTCAGCGCATCACCACGGCCCGTCTGGCGGCCGAGGTCGGCGTCTCTGAAGCAGCCCTCTATCGACATTTTCCCAGCAAGGCGCGGATGTTCGAGGGGCTGATCGACTTTATCGAGGATTCCCTGCTGTCACGGGTCAATCTGATCATGGCGGAAGAGAAGGACACCATGGCGCGCTGTCACCATATCCTGCAGCTGCTGCTGGTGTTCGCCGAGCGCAATCCCGGCATCACCCGCATCCTCAATGGCGACGCCTTGCTGGGTGAGCACGATCGGCTGCGGGATCGCATCAGCATCCTGTTCGACAAGCTGGAGACCCAGATCAAGCAGGTGCTGCGCGAAAAGCGGCTACGCGAAGGTCAGGGCTTCCAGCTCGACGAGACTATGCTGGCCAATCTGCTGCTGGCCTACACCGAAGGCCGCATCAGCCAGTTCGTGCGCTCCGAGTTCAAGCTCAAGCCGACCGCCGGTTTCGAAGATCAGTGGCAATTTATCCGCAGCCAGCTGCTGCAGAGCTGATGGTTTTTTCGCATCATTCAGCAAAAAGAAGGGAGGCTTTGGCCTCCCTTCTTTTTGGCTCTGTCCCAATTACGTGTTGAAAGGCTAATCTTGAAGTAGGCCATCACCTTGAGGTCTACCATCATGGATACCCCAGCCTTTC
>NZ_JBFODN010000022.1:0-2692 GCF_040908345.1 Aeromonas sp. R3-1 | reverse complement strand
ACAAGGGGGATCTCGATGCCCTGCTGGGGCAGCCCTATCTTGCGGGCGCCAGCCCCGAGATCGGCAGCTCCGGCCAGTTGCGCTATCGCAACAAGACCAACAGCGGCAACGTGACCGGGGTCGGTAACGACTATTTCAAGGTAAAGGGGATGACGCTGGTCAGTGGTCGCTTACTGGAGTGGCAAGATATCCAACAGCGTGCTGCCGTTGCCATGGTGGACAAAAAGAGCATCACCAGCCTGCTTGGCAAGGAGGAGCCGGTCGGCAAGGTGGTACTGGTCGGCACCTTGCCGGTGCGGATTGTCGGTGTGGTTTCGCAGGAGACCGGCTTCGGCCCCACCAGCCAGTCAGTCAATATCTGGCTGCCCTACAGCGCGGTGATGAGTCGCCTCATCTCGCAGCACCACTTCAGCCAGATCACCATCCGGGTCAAAGACGGGGTACAACCGGCACTGGCCGAGCAGGCGGTGATCGAGCTGATCACCAAGCGCCACGGGGTGAAGGATTTCTTCACCTTCAGTAGCGACAGCATCATCAAATCGGTAGAGAAAACCACCGCCACCATGACCCTGATGGTCTCGGCCATCGCGGTGATCTCGCTGATCGTCGGCGGGGTGGGCGTGATGAACATCATGCTGGTGTCGGTGGTCGAGCGCACCCGCGAGATCGGCATTCGCATGGCCGTGGGCGCCCGCCAGTCGGATATTCTGCAGCAATTCCTGATTGAGGCTGTGATGGTGAGCCTGCTGGGGGGGATCTTCGGCGTCGGCCTCTCGCTAGGCATTGGCGCGCTCTTTTCACTGTTGGTGGACTCCATCAAGATGCAGTTTTCGCTCTTCTCCATCCTGATGGCCTTTGGCTGCTCGTCACTCATCGGGATCCTGTTTGGTTACCTGCCGGCACGCAATGCGGCGCGGCTCGACCCTGTTGTCGCACTGGCGAGGGAATAACAATGCACAAACTCTCCTGGCTGGCTCTCTGCATGGCCCTCAGCGGCTGCAGTCAGCACAGCACCTATCAAAGACCCGAGCTGGCGCTCGCCCCTGCATGGCAACAGGCAGACGGCGCCCAACTGGCTGCGCAGGCAGGCCACTGGTGGCGGGAATTTCATGATCCCCAACTCGACAAATTGGTCGAGGCGGTTCTAGCCGCCAACCCGGACATGCATGTGGCGGCCCTCAAGCTCAAAAGCGCCAGACTGGGCGCCGAGCAGGCCGATACCAACCTCACACCCTCGGTCAATGGCACTATCGCAGCCAGTGGCAACAAGGATCTGAAAACCGGCAAAGGCACCAACAGTCTGGGCCCCTCGCTGAGCCTCAGTTACGAAGTGGATTTGTGGGGCAAGCTTGCCTCGGTGCGAGATCAGGCAAGCTGGGAGGCGGCGGCGAGCGAGCAGGATCTCGCCAGCACCCGACTACTGCTGATCGGCAATACCCTGGAGCAGTATTGGCAGCTCGGCTATCTCGGCTCTGCCATCGCACTCGGAGAACAGCAGCTGGCCAACCTGACGCGAACCAAGCAGCTGACCCAAACCAAATACCAGGCAGGCGCCATCACCCGACTCGATCTGGCGCAGGCACGCCAGCAACTGGCAGGCAAGCAGGCTGAGCTGGCCTCCCTCAAAGCGCAGCAGGAACAGGCTCGCAATGCCCTGCGTCTGTTGCTGGGCCGCAGCAGCGGGCCGCTGGAGTATGCACCCGCTTCCCTTGCAAAGCAGGCCATTCCTGAACTTGCGGTGGGTATTCCGGCCGATGTGCTGGCCCGCCGCCCCGATGTCAAAGCGGCCGAATTGCGGCTGCGCAAGACGCTGGCTAAAGGGGATGAGATCCGCACCAGCTTCTACCCCAGCCTGACCCTGACCGGCAGTGCCAGCACCGCATCCGATAGATTGGCGCAGGTGCTGCAAAATCCGGTCGGTACGCTAGGAGCCAGCCTCGCCCTCCCCTTCCTTGAATACAACCGCACCCAGCTCGCCATCGAAAGCTCAGAGCTGGATTACCAGATTGCTGAAACCGAGTTTCGCAAACAGCTCTACACCGCACTGGTGGAGGTTGAAGACAATCTGGCCGCACACCACTATGGCCAGCAGCGACTCGATTATCTGCAGGAGCAGCTGAGTTATGCCCGGGAGGCCGAACGACTGGCCAAGGCACGCTTCCAGGCGGGTGCGACCGGCGTGCAAGCCTGGCTCGATGAGCAGAACCGACTGTGGGATGCCCAGCAGAGCCTGTTGGCCCAGCAAAAAGAGCAGCTCACCACCACTGCCAAAATCTATCGCGCCCTGGGTGGCAGCGATAGCGTGGCGCCCCGATAACGCTTCACCCGGCCATTCCCCGCTCAGCCGGCAGAGTGGGGAATGCCATCGCCATCGACCGCACCGAATTCCCTCGCCCACACGGCAGACAAACGCCATTGCTCATCATCAGGAGCAGTTACGGCAGCCCATCCAATTACATGCATCGGCGACCCAGAATATCCCGGCTATACCTTGCGGCTATCTCTATCCCTCACGCACCCTGTGGAGATAACGATTACCGGATATTCCATCAGCAGAGAGCTCGACTCTCGCAGAGCGGCGCCCCGTGAATCGTAAGAGTGTATGGAGATGGTATTCACCTGACAGTTGCCCACAAAAGGGAGTGGTCATACGGCTTCAAACCGGATAACAAAACGGTACCCCTACCGTGTT
>NZ_JBFODN010000219.1:0-6717 GCF_040908345.1 Aeromonas sp. R3-1 | reverse complement strand
GGTAAAAGAGACAGTGCCTGCACGGCGGCAGGCACTGTTTCCGAGGGGCCAATATCTCCCCCCATGATGTCTAGCGCGACAGTTTGCGTAGACAAAGGCAATCCTTAAGCGATTACCTTTTTACCGCGGTAGAAACCATCGGCAGTCACGTGGTGACGACGATGAATTTCGCCACTGGTCTGATCAACAGTCAGGGCAGCGGTGGTCAGCGCATCGTGGGAACGACGCATGCCACGCTTGGCACGGGTTTTACGGTTCTGTTGTACGGCCATTGTAGGCTAACTCCTAAATTCACTTACGTTTAAGCTCTTCAAGAACTGCAAAGGGATTCGGCCGCTCATCAGCAGGTTCGATTTCACCCCAGGTCATCTCCATGTTTCCTCTCGGGCATGCATCCAGAGAATGCATAGCGACTTGAGGCAACGAGAGGATGAGTTCATCCTCCAGGATTTGATGAAGATCTATCTCGCCGTTTTCGTCCAACTCAATGGGCTCATAAGCTTCCGGCAGTTCTTCCTCGTTTGTTCTTTCGAACAGCGGAGTGTAGATAAATTCAGCTTCACAGAGGTGTTCGAATGTCTCTCCGCAACGTTGGCAAACCAGGTCAACCTTGGCATGGGCAGTGCCTTTCATAACGGTCAACTTCTGGACATCTTTGCCAAAGTGCAGTGATACATCGATATCACTCTGCAAGCCAGCGGTTGATTCCTCCAGCCTGGGCATCTGCGACTTTTCCACTATCCCGATGTAATCGAGCAGCTTCAAGGCACTACGGACTGGATCAACCTTAACGGGCAACTTCACCTTTTGCATAGGGCGCGAATAATATAGGTCCAACAACTGATAGTCAAAGGAAAAAGTCCTTACCGCCGATGATTTTAACGTCACAAGTCCCTAGAATGCCGGTACTCGCTTTCATCGGTAACTCGATTATGCCACAGAATCTGATCCTCGCCTCAACTTCTCGCTATCGCAAAGCCCTGCTGGAGAAGCTCGGCCTCCCCTTTGAATGTGCCGCCCCCGATGTGGATGAGCGACCACTGGCTGGCGAATCCGCCGAGGCGCTGGTGGCCAGACTGGCTCGTGCCAAGGCTGATGCTGTCGCCCAACATCGTGATCACGGCTTGATCATCGGATCTGATCAGGTATGTGTCTGCAATAATCACATCCTCGGCAAACCGGGCACCATCGACAATGCCATCGCCCAGCTGATGGAGGCTCAAGGTCGCAGCGTCACCTTTTACACCGGGCTGTGCGTACTTAACGCTGCAACCAATGAGATTCATCAATTGATTGAACCGTTTACGGTCCACTTTCGCGATCTCGATGAAGCCGCCATTCGCCGCTATGTAGAGGCAGAATTGCCCCTAGATTGTGCGGGCAGCTTCAAATGTGAAGGAATGGGGATCGTGCTGTTCAAGGGGCTGGAGGGGCGCGATCCTAACGCCTTGATCGGTCTGCCACTGATCGGCCTGATCGAGCTGCTGGAGCGCCACGGTATTGCCCTGCCCTGATTGCGGGTAAAAATAGATAAGCTAGATCGAGCATATAAAAAGCCCGGTTAATACACCGGGTTCTGTTCTCAAGCATATTGATGTCTCTTAAAAAGAGGCGTCTACAACAGCGCGCGAAGAGCCGTCATGGAGTCCACCACCGCCACAGGTCCGTGACGACTGAGGGCATCCCGACTATCTACACCCCAAGTAACGCCAATACGCGGCATGGCGATTGCTTCGGCCATCGCCATATCGTGAACAGAGTCGCCGATCATGACGGCCTGGCGGGGTGAAAGCTCCAACTCGTCCAGGATCTGCTCAAGCATCAGCGGATCAGGCTTGGATCGAGCCTCATCGGCCCCACGACTGGTCACAAACAACGGGCGCAGCCCGGTCTCATCCAATACCCGATCCAGCCCACGGCGCGATTTCCCGGTAGCAACGGCCAGTTGCAGCCCTCGTGACCGCCAGTCATGCAGCAACTCCCCTGCCCCGGTAAACAGCGGGCTGGGGGTGGCATCGTGCAGATAGTGATGACGATAGCGATCGATGATTGCGGCAATCTGGCGCTCACCGCTCGTGGCGCCACTGCATAAGGGGAACAGGCGGGACATGGCGACATCGAGGCTCAATCCGATGATCTGCCGGATCTGGGACGGTGCAGGTACTGCCAGCTCACAATCTCTGGCGGCCCCTTGCACACAGGCAACAATCCGGCCTACCGAATCCATCAGGGTGCCGTCCCAATCGAAAATGGCGAGCCGGATATCCTGCATCAGCGTAGCAAGCCGTTGAGGAAGTTGTCGAGCTCAGGTGCCAGCGGCGCCTCTACCTGCATTTCGCGACCATCGGCCGGATGGGTGAAGCTGAGCTTCCAGGCATGCAAAAATAGCCGTTTCAGACCTTGGCTGCGCATATTCTCGTCAAACGCCGCTTCACCGTACTTATCGTCACAGGCGATCGGGTGACCGGCATGCAGGGTGTGCACGCGGATCTGGTGGGTACGACCAGTAATGGGGCTGCACTCGACCAGAGTCGCTTCGGCAAATTGACGCACGATGCGGAACCGGGTTTCGGAGGGCTTGCCATCGGCACTGACCCGTACCACCCGTTCGCCAGACTGCAGGTCGTTTTTGCGCAGCGGCGCATTGACCACCTTGACGTGAGCCTGCCATTTGCCGCGAACCAGCGCCAGATACTGCTTGCGCATGGTCTTGACGCGCAACTGTTCATGCAGGCTGCGCAGGGCGCTGCGTTTTTTGGCAACAAGCAATACACCAGAGGTATCGCGATCCAGTCGATGAACCAATTCGAGGAAACGGGCTTCCGGACGCAGGGCTCGCAACCCTTCAATCACGCCAAAGCTCAGGCCGCTGCCACCGTGTACTGCCATGCCGGAGGGCTTGTTCAGCACGATCATGGCATCGTCTTCGAACAGGATCTGGCTCTCCAGACGCTGTATAACCCCGAGGTTGGCTGAAGGCAGCTCATTCTTCTCGGCAACGCGCACGGGGGGCACCCGCACCTCGTCACCTGCGCAGAGTTTGTACTCCGGTTTGATGCGCTTTTTGTTTACCCGCACTTCACCTTTGCGAAGGATGCGATAGATCAGGCTCTTGGGGACGCCCTTTAGCTGAGTCTTGAGAAAATTGTCGATGCGCTGCCCGTCATGCTCAGCTTCGATGGTGAGCAGCTGCACTTGTTGTTGTATCTGTGTCATGGCGCGGATTTTAACACTGCCAGCGCCCCTTGGCTGCATGGTTTGTTGAAAAATGGCGCCTTGCTATAAAAGAGGTTTAAATGGGATAATAAACAAGGTTTTGTCATTGTGTTCAAGCCTTGTACTAAGTGGCCAAAAAGTATGCCACCCAATCCCGAAACACCGTGTATACAAGAACATGACGGTTCCCGGGTGCGAGGTACAACGCATGGAGAACACAAACATCACCGTTTATTTGTCTCCATTTCGGCATCCTTATTCATTCCTTCTCGAGAAGTGATGACCAGAACGCCCTTAGTTTGCGCCTCATGCATACCCCAACCGGGAGGTTGCCCCAGTATGCTGAAGACCCGAGGCCGGCGCTGGCAGGACCCAGATGGAGGAAATCAAAATGACACAATAATGAGAACTCAATGAAAAGAATGCTTATCAACGCAACTCAAGAAGAGGAGTTGCGCGTAGCGCTGGTTGACGGACAACAGCTCTACGATTTGGATATTGAAAGTCCGGGACACGAGCAGAAGAAAGCGAACATTTACAAGGGTAAGATCACCCGCGTAGAACCCAGCCTTGAAGCTGCTTTTGTCGACTACGGCGCCGAGCGCCACGGTTTCCTGCCGTTGAAGGAGATCGCCCGCAATTACTTCCCCTCCGGTTACTCCTATCAGGGTCGTCCCAACATCAAAGAAGTGGTCCGCGAAGGTCAGGAAGTTATCGTCCAGATCGACAAGGAAGAGCGTGGCACCAAGGGTGCAGCTCTCACCACCTTTATCAGCCTGGCAGGTAGCTACCTGGTACTGATGCCCAACAACCCCCGTGCCGGTGGTATCTCCCGCCGCATCGAGGGTGATGAGCGGACTGAACTGAAAGAGGCCCTGAGCGGATTGACCGTGCCGGAAGGCATGGGCCTGATCGTGCGCACAGCCGGTGTGGGCAAGTCGCCGGAAGAGCTGGAGTGGGATTTGAACGTTCTGCTCAACCACTGGGACTCCATCCACAAGGCCTCTCAGGAGCGCGCTGCGCCGGTGCTGATCCACCAGGAAAGCAACGTCATCGTGCGTGCCATCCGTGACTATCTGCGTCGCGATGTGGGCGAGATCCTGATCGACAATCCGGTGATTTTTGAACGCGCCAAGGCCCATATCGAGCTGGTACGTCCCGATTTCCTCAACCGTGTGAAGCTGTACAAGGGTGAAGTCGCCCTGTTCAACCACTTCCAGATTGAGAGCCAGATTGAATCAGCCTTCCAGCGTGAAGTGCGCCTCCCCTCCGGCGGCAGCATCGTTATCGATCCGACCGAAGCGCTGACCTCCATCGATATCAACTCCTCCCGCGCCACCAAGGGCGGCGATATCGAAGAGACTGCGCTGCAAACCAACCTGGAAGCGGCCGACGAAATTGCCCGTCAATTGCGTCTGCGCGACTTGGGTGGCCTGATCGTAATCGACTTCATCGACATGACCCCGGTTCGCCATCAGCGCGAAGTGGAAAACCGTCTGCGTGAAGCGGTGCATCAGGATCGTGCCCGCATCCAGCTGGGCCGGATCTCCCGTTTCGGTCTGCTGGAGATGTCTCGCCAGCGTCTGCGCCCCTCCCTCAACGAATCCAGCAGCCATATCTGCCCTCGTTGCCAGGGTCAGGGCGTGATCCGTGACAACGAATCCCTCGCCCTGTCCATCCTGCGTCTCATCGAAGAAGAGGCCATGAAGGACAACACCGAGCAGGTTCATGGCCAGGTGCCGGTGGATGTTGCCGCCTATCTGCTTAACGAGAAGCGTGCCGCCATCGCCAGTCTGGAACAGCGCAATGATGTGCGTGTTTACATCATTCCGAACCAGCATCTGGAAACCCCGCACTACGAAGTGACTCGCATTCGTCAGAACGAGATCCCGGAAGCGGCCAGCTACGAGCTGAAAACCGAGATTGCCAAGCCGGTCTACCAACCGAAGCAAGCTCAGGTGATCGAGCGTGAGCAACCGCTGCTGCAAGGCTTTGCCCAACCGGCACAACCGGCCCCTGTAGCACCGCAACAAGCGGCGGCACCCGTTGCTGCGGCCCCTGCCGAAGCCGGCTTCTTCAGCAAGCTGATCAAAGGTATTACCGGCCTGTTCAGCAGCGATGCAGCCCCTGCCGACGTGAAAGCACCCACCGAGAAACCTGCAGCTCGTGAAGCACGCAAGGATGAAGGTCAACGTCACCAGCGCGAAGAAGGCCGTGGCCGTGGTCAGCGTCCTCGTCGTGACGACAATCGTGGCAACCGCAACAATGCGGAAGCTGGCGAGAAGCGTGAAGGTGGCAACCGCGAAGCCGGTGAAAACCGCAATCGCCGTCCACGCAAAGAGCGCGAGCCTCGTCAGGAGCGTGAAGCCCGTGGCGAAGTGCGCAGCGAACAGCGCATGGAACGTGAACCCCGTCAGGAGCGCGAACCTCGCGAGCCGCGCCAGGAACGAGCGCCACGTCCAGCCCGTGAACCTCGTGCTCCCCGTGAGCCGCGCGCCGAAGTCGTTGTTGAAGCGGTAGACGCCGTTGATGCAACTGCCGTCCAGCCACGTCAGGAGAAAGAGCAGAAAGTGGCCGAGCGCCGCGAACGTCGTCAACTGCGCAAGCAGATCCGCGTCGATGTCGCCGCTGCTGACACCCCTGCCCTGCCTGTTGACGAAGTACCAGCGCAAGCTGAAGTGATCGATGCTACCGTGGGTAACGAGCAGGAAGAGCAGAGTGAAGGCCAGCGCCGTTCACGCCGCACTCCGCGCAGCCAGCGTATCGAAGGTCAGCGCCGCAAGCGCATCAACGAAGATGCCCGTAGCCAACGTGATGAAGAACAGCAAGAGACCACCACTCTGACCACCGCAGCCCAGGCAGATATTGCCAAAGCGCAGGTTGAAGAGCCGGTCGTGCCTGTTGTTACCATCCCGAGCGCTGAAGCCGTCGCTGCTGCCCTGCAAGCCTCTGCTGCACTGACCGAGCATGTCGTTGTCGAAGCCGTTGCTGAAGAAGCTGCCGAGCAGGCTGCTGCCCAGGTAGAAGCAACTCAAGCCGATGTGATCGCTAGCCCGGTTGTTGCAGCTGTCGCAGAAGTCGTGGTTGCTGCAGAGCCGGAAGTTGCCGTTGTCACCGCTCCGGCTGTCAACGTGGCTGCCGCTGAAATCGTTGAAGCTGCTCCGGTTGTTGAAGAGGCCCCTGCTGTCAGCACTCCTGCTGTGGAGGCTGTAGCTGTTGCCGTCGAGATGCCAACTGCGGTTGTCGAAGCCCCGGCACCTGTCGCTGCCGTTGCGGTGGAAGAGACTCCGGTCGTGACCAAACAGGTAGCTCACGGTGCTGGCCTGCTGGCTCGTGCCCGCAAAGCATCCGCGCCGATGGCAACCCCTGCCGAAGCCCCTGCCCTGCCTGCTCGTGAGCCGGTTAACTACCCGCCGCTGGTACGCAACGAAGTGAGCACATCGGGTCGTCATGGTGGCAGCACTGCCGCCGTCAACGTGGCCACCTGCCCGGCCGGTCGCC
>NZ_JBFODN010000218.1:0-7181 GCF_040908345.1 Aeromonas sp. R3-1 | reverse complement strand
GTGGGGACCAGCCGCCAAGTCTGTCATTGTCTGTTTTATCCTCCCCCCGTTTTTCCCCGTTATTTATTGATCCTTTTTCCTTTCATATTTATTCCATATCGCTACTGTCATTGCTGTCATCGTTCGATTGTTATCACACTTGCATCCTTAATGTTTGAATTTGTTTAAAAAACGATTTTAAGCCGCGATGCCTTGCGTATAATCCGGCCATAGTATTCCAGAGCGAGAGGGTGAGACGGATGATTCCCCAGCACGATTTTTTGGCCTTGACCCGCAGCCATGAGTGGCAGCTTGAGCCCTTTGAATTTGCCCTGCCCGATGGTGCGCGAGTCAGCGTCTGGGATACGGGGGTGCTCTGTCTGGAGCCTGCCAGTGGCGCGGGCGACCAGCCGGGAGGACGCAAGGATATCGTCCTCTCCTGCGGCATCCACGGCAACGAGACTGCTCCCATCGAGATCTGCAACCAGCTGCTGAGTCGTCTGCTCTCAGGCGAGCTGAGCGCCCGCCATCGGGTGCTGTTCCTGTTTGGCAATCCGGCGGCGATGAATCTGGGGCTGCGGGAGGTGGAGGAGAACATGAACCGGCTCTTCTCCGGAGCACACAGCAAGGGGGAGGGGCTCTGCAATCGGGAGCGGATCCGCGCCATGCGTCTTGAGCAGTATGTGAGCCGCTTCTTTGCCGATCCGGCTCGTCCCCGTTACCACTACGATTTGCACACCGCCATTCGCGGTTCGCGCCACGAGAAGTTCGCCGTCTACCCCTTTCCCCACGAGCGGCCCCACTGCCGCGAGCAGGTGCAGTTCCTCGGCGCCTGCGGGGTACGCACCATTCTGCTCTCCGCCAGCCCGACCACGACCTTCAGCTACTACAGCTCCCGCCAGCATGGTGCCCACGCCTTTACGGTGGAGTTGGGCAAGGTGCGCCCGTTTGGCGAGAACGATATGACCCGCTTTATCGAAACCCGCCAGGCGCTGCAGGAGCTGGTGACTCAGGATGAAGTGGCACTGGAGCCGTGGCGGGCGGATGATTTCATCCTGTTTGCCATCGATCGGGTGATCACCAAAAAATCGGATCAGTTTCGCTTTCTATTCGCCAGCGATGTGGACAACTTCACCGAATTCCCCCAAGGGTTCGTGCTGGCCGAGGATGGTGAGCTGCGTTACACAGTCGAGAAGCCGCGTGAGGCGGTGGTCTTCCCCAATGCCAATGTGGCGATCGGTCAGCGCACCGTGCTGATGGTGGTGCCGACAAGGCTCTGGGAATAGCGGTGATAGTTTTGCCTGCAGAGCGGTGAGGCATCCGCAGGTGGCGCCAAGCCATTGTTTTAGTCGGTGGCTCAGACACAGCAGCGGTTAGCCGCAGTAATAAAAAACGGGGCCAGTCAGATGACTGGCCCCGTTTTTTATCGGGTTCAAGCGGTGAGGCTTAGCTGTTGTTCTTCACAAACAGGGTCAGCTCCTGACCGGGCTTGAGGTAATCACCTTTATCCAGCTGGTTCCAGCGCATCACATCGTTGATAGCCACCTGGAAGCGAGCTGCGATGGAGGAGATGGAGTCGCCACGGCGAACCTGATACACCATCGATTTGTCGCTCTTCTTCCCTTGCTTGGGATAGATCACCAGCTTCATGCCTGGCTTGAGCGCTGACTTGGCATTCAGACCGTTCCACTTGGCGAGCTCTTCGTGGGAGACACCGTGCGCCTGGCTGATGCTCCACAGGTTGTCACCCGAGCGCACCTTGTAACTGACTTTGGCCTTCTGACTGCTGCCACGGCTTGCCAGCTGTTGCGGTTTGCTGGCTGAGCTGGCCTTGCTGCTGACCTGACCGTGGGTCGGGATCACCAGTTGCTGACCGCGACGCAGGTTGTTGCTGCGCAGATTGTTGGCCAGCTTCAGCTCGTTCACGCTGACGCCATGATTCTGGGCGATACGCGACAGGGTATCGCCACTGGTGACCTGATAGGAGCGGGTACGAATACGCTCGTTCTTGGGCAGATCGGCCAGTGCCAGCTCCAAGGTATCGGCATATTCTACCGGTACCAGCAGGCGGTAAGGGCCACGGGGCGACATCACACCACGGCTCAGGGCCGGATTGACCTCCTTGAGCTGTGAGGTGCGCAGACCTGCCAGTTGGGCGGCCACATTCAGATCGATCTGGCTGCCAGTCTCCACCACTCGCAGCTTCGGCTCGTTGGCGAGCACCGGCAACTGGATATTGTACTTGTCCGCATTGCTGATCATGTCAGCCATGGCGAGGATCTTGGGCACATACATCCGAGTTTCGCGGGGCAGATCGAGCGACCAGTAGTCGGTCGGTTTGCCTGCGCGCTGGTTACGCTGGATGGCGTTGCGAACCCGTCCTTCCCCGGCATTGTAGGCGGCTAGCGTCTGCAGCCAGTCACCGTCAAAGAAGCGGTTCAGGTACTCCAGATAGTCGAGCGCCGCATTGGTGGAGGCCAGCACATCGCGCCGTCCGTCATACCAGTTGTCGTGGCGCAGACCGAAGTTTCTGCCTGTCGCTGGCACAAACTGCCACAGACCGACGGCATTGCTGCGGGATCGGGCATGGGGATCAAACATGCTCTCGATCATCGGGACAGTAATAAGCTCCATTGGCAGCTCACGCCGTTCAATCTCCTCTACCATCAGATAGAGGTAGGGTTCAGCCCGGCTGGCAATGGTCGCCAGATGCTTATCATTGCGCAACAGCCACTCACGTTGCTGGCGGATGCGCGGGTTGTCCGGAGTTTCCAGTTGCATATCATCGCTGATACGCACCCACAGATTGTCCGTATCTTCCATTTCGTCCAGCTGTTCATCGCCAAACAGGAAATGGGAAGAGTGTTTTTTATGCGCTTTTTTCTTGACCTGGGGGGACTTGATCGGCTCGATTGCCGTTAGCGCCCGGTCATCCTGATGGCTCAGGTTTTGGCAGCCGCTGAGCAACAGCGCTGCCAATAAGGCCGTTCGTACCTTCATCTCGTTCCGGTCATTTTTAGGAAAAACAGCTCGCATCATAAGGGGCAATGGCCCCCTGATCAAGGTTTGTTCAAAAAACGTCCTTCCACTGACGCAGGATGGTGAAGGTATCTACCGGATTTTCCACGCATTTTAGCCCATGCTTTTCAGCAGAAAATTTCACTGAATCCTGTTCGCAGCGCAGAAAAATGTTGAAAGTGCGTTCGTCACCCAGCCGGGTTGGCAGGCTTGGCAGCCCTTGTTGCCGCAGTTTGCTGATCAGCCCGATCTGGCGGCGGATCGCCGGGTTGTCCGGCTCGACCGCATAGGCAAAACGCAGGTTGGAGAGGGTGTACTCATGGGCACAATAAATGAGTGTCTCATCGGGCAGGGCGGCGAGTCGTTGCAGCGAGTGGTACATCTGCTCCGGCGTCCCTTCAAACAGGCGGCCACAACCGGCCGAGAAGAGGGTATCGCCACAAAAGAGCATGCCGTTGCCGTGATAGGCGATGTGGCCGCGAGTGTGCCCGGGCACATGGATCACCTCGAGAGCGAGGCCGTGCCAGTTGATCTGATCGCCATCTTCCAGCCACTGACCGTGGTGATCCGGCATCGGGTCAAGTTTGGGGCCATAGAGCCGGGCGTGTGGGAAGTGGGCAAGCAGGTCGGTGACGCCCCCGACATGGTCGTGATGGTGATGGGTCAGCAGGATGGCATCGAGCACCAGCCCCAATGCCTCGAGCCGCTCCAGCACGGGGGCGGCATCGCCCGGATCGACCACCAGGCAGTGATTTTCGTGGCGGATCAACCAGATGTAGTTGTCATTAAAGGCTGGAACTGTGATCACTGGATACATGAGTCTGCTTCTCTTTAGGGAGGGTATCTTATATAACAGGATGGCGTTCGAAACCCCGAGTTGAGCCCTATTATGCAGGTGGCACGTACCGAACAACAAATCGAGATCCCGACCAGCTGGTCTGCATTGCCTATGGGGGACTGGGTGGCGGCCGAGATCCAGGATCGGCTCGACAACTGGTGCCCCAATCTGTTTGGGTATCATCTGCTGAAAATTGGCGCCCTGAGCGCCGAACTCTCCTGCAAACGCTCCTCCATTCGCCACCAGATCGGGGTCGCCCCCGGCGGGCGGTTGCTCGACATGTATGGCGACCCCCTCGATCTGCCGGTGCGGACCGGCAGCGTCGATGCCTGCCTGCTGGCTCACTGCCTCGATTTCTCTGCCGATCCTCATCAGGTGTTGCGCGAAGCCGAAAGAGTGTTGACCGACGATGGCTGGCTGATCATCAGTGGCTATAACCCCATGAGTCTGGTCGGGATCGGTCACTGTGTGCCGTTCTTGCGGCGCAGAATGCCCTGGTCGGCACGGATGTTCACCCCGGGGCGGGTGACGGACTGGCTGCATCTGCTGGGATGTGAGGTGATGTTCGACGAGCGTTTCGGTTACTCGTTTATGGGTAAACAGAGCTGGCACAGTTGGTGGCGGGAGAGTATCGGGCGGGATTATTGCAGGGCATTTGCATCGGTATATGTGATTGCGGCCCGTAAACGGCGCTTTCCACTGATCCCGGTGCGGCGGCGCTGGCAACTGCCAAAGTCCCTCGCCACACCGGGAATGGCCCGTCAGGGCTGGTAGCCGGTATCCTCGGCCAGATCCTTGCCGCAGGCGGCCTCTCTGGCCAGCTCGTCGCACCGTTCGTTCTCCGGGTGGCCGGAGTGACCCTTCACCCAGAGCCACTCAATCTGGTGACGACCCACTTCCGCATCCAGCTCCTTCCAGAGATCGACGTTTTTGACCGGTTGCCGGTTGGCGGTCATCCACCCTTTCTTCTTCCAGCCGATGATCCACTGGGTGATCCCCTGGCGGACATACTGGCTGTCGGTGGTGAGGCGCACCTTGCACGGTTCGTTGAGGGTGCGCAGCCCCATGATGGCGGCCATCAGCTCCATCCGGTTATTGGTGGTCAACTTGAATCCGGCGGAAATCTCTTTGCGGTGCTTGCCGTAGACCATCACGGCCCCGTAACCACCCGGGCCCGGATTGCCGAGGCAGGAGCCGTCGGTATAGACATCAATCTGTTTTAACATGAGCAATCAATCTGTTTTAACATGAGGCTTGGGGTAAACTAGCGAGTAAGTAAAGCCGAAGTTTGACATAGATTGGATCATGAACACACCCCAACTGAATCGCCAGATCATTCTGGATACTGAAACCACAGGTATGAATACGGCGGGCGGCCCTGTCTATCTGGGGCACCGCATTATCGAAATCGGCTGTGTGGAGGTGATCAACCGCAAGCTGACCGGTAACCACTATCACGTCTATATCAAGCCTGATCGTCTGGTCGACCCGGAAGCGATCCAGGTGCACGGTATCACCGACGAGTTTCTGCGTGACAAACCGTCGTTCAGCCAGATTGCCGACGAATTCCTCGAGTTCATCCGCGGCGCCGAACTCATCGCCCACAACGCGCCGTTTGACGTGAGCTTCATGGACTACGAGTTCAGCAAGCTCGGACTCAACTTCAAGACGGCGGATATCTGCACCATCACAGATACCCTGGCGATGGCGCGGGATCTCTTCCCCGGCAAGCGCAACAACCTGGATGTGCTGTGCGATCGTTACGGTATCGACAACTCCCACCGTACCCTGCACGGGGCTTTGCTCGATGCGGAGATCCTGGCGGACGTCTACCTGCTGATGACCGGCGGCCAGACCAAACTCAATCTGGCCACCGAGAGCAACGAAAACGAAAACAATCAGGACACCAGCATTCGCCGGTTGGAGAGCAACCGACCCGCCCTCAAGGTGGTGCGTGCCAGCATCGAGGTTCAGGCCCTGCACGAGGCGAGACTGGACCTGGTACAGAAGAAAGGAGGAAGTTGTCTGTGGCGGCAATGAGCAAGTGGTATGCCGGTCTGCTGCTGTTGCTCTCGCTGGGGGCGACGGCGACCGAAGTGTTTGCTCCCTCCGACATCCCGCTGCTGGATAACCGCTTTCGCATCGATTATGGGGTTAAGGAGATCACCTTCATCATCAAGCGCAAGCCGGGCACCCCGTCCGTGATCCTGGTTCGCCCCGATGGCAGCAAGCTTTACGTGGGCAAGGTCAAACCTGCCGATGTGGGTTGGCTGGCGTTGCCGGAGCACGATCTCATTACCCTGCGCAATCCCATGCCGGGCCCCTGGCAGGCGATTGGCGAGGTGGAGCCCGACAACCGGGTGCGCATTCTCTCCGATATCCGGCTCGATATCGCCGCCCTGCCGATGCAGCTCTATCAGGGGGAGGTGGTCAAGCTCAAGGCGTGGTTGCTGATCAATGGCCAGCCGCCGAAAGATAAATACTATCTCTCTGATCTTGGCATGACCGTCAAGCTGCAATCGTTCAGCGATGCCGATAAGAAAGAGGTCGTGCTGGATCAAGTACTTGGCCACTATCGCGATGATGGCAAGGGGCTAGATGAGGTGCCAGGCGATGGCATCATGACGGCGGAAGTGACGCTGCAGGATATTCCCGGTGGCAAGTACCGCGCCATGTTCAGCACGGGCAATCAGGTTTTTGTCCGTGCCCGTTATCAGGATGTGCTGCTTTACCCCTATCCGTTCAGCTATAACCTGGCGCCGCCTTCGGATGAGCTGGGTGCCAAGCTCTCACTGCTAATCGACCGTGATGAGCTGGATCCTGCTTCCGTGGTGGTCAAGGGGAGTGTGACCAGCAATGTGGGCGGCCTCTACGAGTTCAGCGAGACCGCCAGCGATCCCAAGCTTGATATCGATCTCTCCAACATCAAGGAGGTCGGTCAGCATGAGGTGAAAGCAACCCTCTATGGCACCACTCGCCTCGGCCGTGAGCTGAAAATCGAGTTGCCGGTGAAAACCTTCAATGTCTTCCCGCCACCGCCGCCTCCTGTAGAGGTGGTGTCGGCCGCCGCACCAGCCTCCAGTGCCGAGGCGACCCATGAAGCTCCGGCAGAGGAGGAAATGGGCTGGCTGATCTGGGCATTGGCGGGTGGTGGTGTGCTGCTGGCGGTATTGGGTGGGGTCGGGTTTGTGGTGATACAAAAACGGCGTGCCCTGAAGCGTGCTCTGGCCGCTGCGCAGGCCGAGAATCAGCAAGCCCATGGCGTTAGAATGCCCTTTTTGCCCCGCCGTCAGGGTGTGTGGGCACAGCACAGGATGCCCATCATGGATCTGCTGGCCAGTCTGCT